>NZ_CEZPJD010000140.1:9130-13115 GCF_983059655.1 Okeania sp. | reverse complement strand
AGAGGTAATTATCAATTATCAATTATCAATTATCAATTATCAATTATCAATTATCCATTATCCATTATCCATTATCCATTATCTATTATCAATTATCAATTATCAATTATCCATTATCCATTATCCATTAATGAACCTTGCTATTCCTTGACTAAAGCTATCGGCAAAATCATAGATAAAATCAATAACAATTTTTCCTTTATAGTTTATATAACCCCACTTTTTATCTCGTTTTACAAGTGCTAAACCTTCAGAAAATTGCCAAGCTGCTACATAAGTAGGAGGTATTATCTCTTTTCCTTCTCTATTTTTATAACCATGCAGATCGTTGACTTTAAATCGTATTAATTCTTCAGTATTATCGGTTACTTCATCATGATAATTTTTTAATTCTTGTGGTTGATTAACATCCAAAAATTTTCCATTAGAGTCAATATATTGAATTTGATTATTAATCTTAACTTTTGCTACTCCTAAAGAAAACTCACTTGCTGTTTCTAATTTTGGCGGAATTACAATCTTTCCAGCTCGATCTTTATACCCCCATTTCCCATCACTCTGAAAAGGGATTAAAAACTTAGTCATTGATGATAATTTATGCAAAATTTGGCGAGAATTTATACGAGAATTTATAATATTTTATTATACTTTAATTCAAACTACAGTTGATGCTTTTAAAGAGACTAAATTTAAAATCGTAAATATTGCAAAAATTCCCAAAAATCAGCAATACATAGAGATAATCAGAATAGATTTCATACTTTCGATATGAAATGTCCTATTATTGGCCTTAACGAAGTAAGAAATCAGAAGTCAGAATTTACTTTTGTAACGGGGATTTGACACAAATTTTTCCGCTGATAGCTGATGGCTGATAGCTAATGGCTGTTTAAGATAAGATGATATTGATTAAAAAATGTTAATAAGCGTTAACTGATGTTCATATCTTCTCAAGGCATAGTCAAGCTCAAAAAATCCCTCAAACAGAGAGTATTTTTTGGCAATGAACCGACACCGGAACTCATAGCTATATTGCTTGTTTACTTCGTCCAAGGAGTTTTAGGGTTGGGACGTCTTGCTGTCAGTTTCTTTCTCAAGGATGAATTGGCCATGAGTCCCGCTGAAGTATCGGCAATGTTGGGCATTGTGGTCATACCCTGGATGATTAAACCTGTTTTTGGGTTTATTTCAGACGGAGTGCCAATATTAGGCTATCGACGACGACCTTATATGATTTTTTCTGGGATACTGGGGGCGTTTTCTTGGGTAGCATTGGCAAAATGGGTACATACTCCACTAGCAGCTACAGGAGCGATCGCTCTGAGTTCTTTATCGGTAGCTATTAGTGATGTAATAGTTGATTCTTTAGTTGTACAAAGAGTGCAAAAAGAATCTGTTAGCAGTACGGGATCTCTACAATCTTTATGTTGGGTAGCTGCAGCATTAGGAGGATTAATAACTGCTTATTTAAGTGGTTATTTACTCGAGCATTTTAGCAATCAAACTGTATTTTTAATGACAGCTATTTTTCCTTTGATTGTTTCTGCTGTAGCCTGGTTAATTAATGAAGAAAAAGTTACTATTGGGATTAACTTTGACAATGTAAAACAGCAAATTAAACAGGTAAAAATAGCTGTTACCAAAAAATCAATTTTATTACCAACCGCTTTCATTTTTCTTTGGCAAGCAACCCCTAATTCTGAGTCGGCTTTCTTTTTCTTTTCTACAAACGAATTAGGATTTAAACCAGAATTTTTAGGAAGGATACAGTTAGTAACAAGTATTGCAGCTTTAATAGGTGTTTGGCTATTTCAACGCTTTTTTAAATCTGTTCCTTTTCGGCAAATTTTCGGATGGTCTACAGTTATTTCTGCTGTTTTAGGAATGACGACTTTATTGCTAGTTACTCATGCTAACCGCAGTCTAGGTATCGATGACCATTGGTTTAGTTTAGGAGATAGTTTAGTGCTAACAGTAATGGGAAAAATTGCTTTTATGCCCGTATTAGTTTTAGCTGCTAGACTTTGCCCACCGGGAGTAGAAGCAACTCTATTTGCTTTATTAATGTCTATCTATAATTTAGCTCAATTAATTTCCCATGAAGGCGGTGCTTTATTAATGCACTGGCTCAAAGTTACAGAGACAAATTTTGATAATTTGTGGTTGTTAATAGTTATCACTAACCTATCTACCTTATTGCCATTATTTTTACTAAATTGGTTGCCCGCAGCTAATGCTCAAACAGGAGAGAAGGAGGAGGAAAATATGTTAACCTTGATTCCAAAGAATCCAAAATTAATAGGAGATAAAATAGAGAATGAAGAAGAGGCAATAAATACATCTACTATCTTGACTTCAACTACTATAAATTAATCAAAATGACCCCCCTAAGTCCCCCTTAAAAAGTAGAATTCCTTTGGAAAGCTCAAAGGCGATAGCTCTAGTTGTTTGTGTAATGCCAGATGATGACGACGAGCAAAATCTTCTAGGGCACAATAGGAGAAACAACCGCTCATTGTACCCATAATTACTAACAGTAATACTAACCATAATGGATAACGTCTCCCTCTGGTAGCTCGAAAATCTGGTAAGTGGGCCAGTACTTTTAACAAGTTCATTTCTATCTACAGCGCTTTTCATTTGAGTAGACCACAAAATTATTTTTGGCACCTAGAGTAGGGAGTAGGGAGTAGGGAGTAGAAAAATGCTTTTGGGTTGCCGATACTAACTGTAGTCTATCCATGTGAAAAGCGCTATAAGCTCTAATACCAAATCCGGTTTTCAAAACCATTTTTTCAAATTCCTTTCTAACCCTTCTGCCTTCTGCCTTCTGCCTTCTGCCTTCTGCCTTACCTCACAATAAACCTTACTTTCAAAACAGGATTTGGTATAATATAGAGAATAGTAGGCTTAACTCAATACTTGAGACCAATCATTGTACTCCTCAATATTTTTCTCTGGCGACAATGAATTAGCCAGTAATGCGGATTAGTTGGAAACTTCAGAGGGGGCAGGTTTCTCTCCCTACTCCTCCTGAAAAATTATTTGACTGATAACTGATAACTGATAACTGATAACTGATAACTGAAGTAACGTCCCTGGCAGATTAAACTACCTGGGGTTTTTTATTTTTTGAGTAGCGATCGCAATTGGAATACAAAAAGTTTTTTCTCATTAAGAAGCCGTTTCAGTTATCCATTAATGAACGTGCTGTACTATTTCACTATTTGAGTTTTGTTCAACAAAAATGTTTTACCAGTTTCAGTATCAAACGCCCAAGCTTTAAGTTTAATCTTTCCTTGAGGAATTTCTTCAACAGTAAAAGACTTTTGCCAACCTGAATCTAAATAAACTGAATTATCAAAATATTCCCTAACACTAGGTCTCGGCATTCTCTGATTAATTAACTTAAATATTATGTCTTCTCCCTCCGAATTTTCATAAGTTAAAATCACACCATCAGCAACTTCATTTCTTTCCGGTAAAATTGCCCAACCATTAGCAACATAAGTCCGGTCGTCAATTTGATTGACTGTATCAAAATAACCATAAATTAAATCTTTTTTTACCTCTTCAGCAATATCTTGAATATTCTTACTCTTCACTAAACCAGGTTGTAAAAAACCTAATTTATCCAGAATATTAGCAGTCTTTCTCAGAGGTTCAGGACTTCTTTTAGTCACCAAACATTCATCTTGATGAACAACATTTATCATTAACAAACAAGCCTTACTTTGTAATAAGATTACTCGGCGATCGCTCATCCTCTCTAAAGCATTAATAGTAGTCTTAAGATGTAAGATAATCAAAATACTAACTAAAAAATAGGAAGCATATTTAATCAACTTTTTCTGAACATTTTTTTGACTAGCTAACTGCCAAAAAATAGCCAAAAAATAAACCAAAGAAACTATCAAATATAATGAAAAAGCCGTATATCTTGGAGCCAAAGATTGTTCCACACCAAAACCAACTCTACCCACAG
>NZ_CEZPJD010000140.1:0-9030 GCF_983059655.1 Okeania sp. | reverse complement strand
ATAATTATCCAAATATTCTTAGTAAAAACTTCCTCAAATTTTCCAGAAGCTAAAATAGCCAATGCTGGAAAAACTAATACCCAATTCAACATTCCATTAGCATAAGAAAAAGTGCTAACCGTACAGAGACAAAAACAAATTATAAACTTAGTTCTTAAACCCAGTTTTTTCTGGGCAATAACCAAACAACCAGTCAAACAAGCAATGGGGATATAAACCACAATTTGAATTCCCCAAAGCCAATTTTCATATTGAGCAGGAGAAAAAATTAGTAAATTAGAAATTGCCAAAAGCAAAAGTTGAGTAACAAGACTCGCCCTAACAGTCAACCTATTTAAACAATAAATATTGAAAAAAACAACACAAGTCAACAGAAATATCGCCAACATTTCATATCTGACATCCCAATTAGTCAAAAAAGCTAAACCGATAAAAATTAGCCTGGGAAAAAATTTTCTACTTTCATGGAATTGAGCAAATAAATCGCTAAAAGATAAATTTCCAGCATAGATTTTCTCAAACATTACTGCTAGAGGCCATTGGTCAGAAAAAGGAAAATTTACGCTATATTTGAGGATGCAAATTCCCATGAATAAAGCTGGTAAAAAAATCAGACAGAAAATAGGAATTTGTCGGCGCTTGAATTGTTGCATGGAGCATATTTTTTTTAATTGAAAAGTAAGCATATAGCGTTTCTCAAATTGGTGAGATACAGTTTTAGATCCCCCCTAACCCCCCTTAGTAAAGGAGGAACCGCTGAAAGGTAAGCATATAGCCTTTCTCAAACGCGAGCAAGATGCTCGCACTGATAAGATTTAATTATTAATATCTGTACTTCATATACTTGGAATTTGCTGTAAAAGTTGACAGCTTTTTATTTACTCCAAAAAATAATAACCCTGTAGAGATATTGTCTGCAACATCCCTGCTCCCCAAAATAACTAATTATTGCGATCGCGTGCCTGCTTGAGCAATTCCACAAGCTCTTTATGACCTTCTGAACTTGCCCATACTAAAGCCGTCCATTTATTATTATCTTTAGCCTTGATATCTGCTCCTCGGTCTAACAAAGTTTGCACGGCAACAGTATGACCACTACCAGCAGCAGTCATCAGCGCAGTCAAGCCAAAATTAGTATTAGCATTGACATCAGCGCCAGCATCCAACAATAGTTCTAAAATTTCCCGATCGCCACTACCAGCAGCACCCATCAAAGGCACCCAACCATCATTATCACTATTGTTGACATCAGCACCAGCAGCCAATAATTTTTTAACTATCTCTATATGGCCAGCTTCCACAGCAGCAATTAAGGGAGTGGAACCCTCCGAGTCTTTAGCATCGATCTCTGTACCTTCACTCAGCAAAGTTTCGACTTGAGAAATATCCCCAGTTTTAACCGTATCAATTAATTGTGTCATTTAAACTTCTCCTATAATTTTGTTTTCTAGTCAGTATATTTAGATGCTGAATGCTAGTTATTATGGAATTTTATACCGAATATGTCAAAAATTTATCCTAAATTACTACATCTGGTTTTCATAGAAGCTTTATAATAGTCAGGACTTACCCAGCTGAACGTGGAATATGGTAAAAGGAAAGGATAAATTTCCCGAAATATACAACAACCGAGTAAATTAATTGAATATTGTCATTGTATTCCTTAGAAGAGGTGTTTTATGAGTCGCTTTTGGAGTAAAGTTGTTAAAAAACTGCTAATTAAACATCAAAAACGGCTTTAGTATTCCCTATGAAAAAAATTGATATTGTCATCCTCTCAAATGGCCCCGGAGAATTAGTTACTTGGGTGCGACCTGTTGTACAACAGTTACGACAACAGGCAAATACTGATATCCGAATTTCTATCCTTCTTTCACCTTGTCCCCATGCTACCGGAAAAGAAGCAGCGATCGCTCTTTCCTATCCAGAAATAGACCGAGTACAACCGGCAGAATATTTTTGGCGGTTTTTGCTTCGGGGAAAAACGGCGGAAAATTGGCATTGGTATCCCCAGGGAATAGTTTTATTTTTGGGAGGCGACCAATTTTTTACTGTTGCGGTGGGAAAACGTCTTGGTTATCGTACTGTTATTTATGCTGAATGGGATGCTAGATGGTGGCGCTGGATAGATAAATTTGGCGTAATGAAACCAGAAGTTGCTGCTGAAGTACCATCAAAATATGCTGATAAATTTACAGTAGTGGGAGATTTGATGGCAGAAGTCAATTCAGTTATCAGTTATCAGTTAGCCTCCTCCGGAGGAACTGCGTTAACAGTTATCAGTACCTCTGCAATAGGGAGGCTTGAAATGCAGAAATTTCTTTTTGACCCCCTTAAAAGGGTAAGCAGTAATTTAGATTTACAAACAACAGAGGAAAATGTTGTTGAGTATATTGGGTTATTGCCTGGTTCTAAATCTACTAAATTATCTTTAGGCGTACCTTTAACTTTAGCGATCGCTCAACATCTCCACAAAGTACGCCCACAAACGAGATTTATTATTCCAGTTGCTCCTACTCTAGAATTATCTACTTTAGCCAGTTTTGCCGACTCTCAAAAAAATCCGGCAGTTCAAAAAATGGGTGGTGTTGAGGCTAAATTATTAATTCCTCCAAACCCCGAGATAGAAAATCCTAAATTAGTCACACCTACAGGTTTAGAGGTGGAATTGATAACGCATACTCCTGCTTACGATATACTTTCCCAATGTCGTCTTTGCTTGACCACAGTTGGTGCTAATACTGCTGAGTTGGGTTCTTTAGCAATACCGATGATTGTATTATTACCCACCCAACAACTAGATATTATGAGAGCTTGGGATGGTTTACCTGGGTTGTTAGCAAATTTGCCTGGGGTAGGAGCTGCTTTTGCTGCCGGAATTAATTGGTTAGTGTTGCGCAAGGGACAACTGTTTGCTTGGCCGAATATTTGGGCAAAACAGGAAATTGTGCCAGAGTTGGTAGGGAAACTGACACCGGAAACAGTAGCAGAGTTGGTATTAGATTTTTTGAGTCATCCAGAAAAATTAGCAGAAATGCGCGATCGTCTCAGAAGCGTTAGAGGTCAACCGGGAGCGGCACAAAAGTTAGCTGAAATTGTTTTATCGTTGCTATAGGAAGGAAGAAGGAAGAGGGAAGAGGAAAGAAGGAAGAAAGAAATTTTGCAGAAAAAAAGGTAAGGAAGAAGGAGGAAGGAAATATTGTGCGTTCATAAATGCGGAATTTAGGTTAATAGTTTTGTGGAATGGGTATCTTGCCCGTTCCCGTTCCCGCCCGTTCCCGCTCCCCGTTCCCAAATTTAAAAATTCATACTATTCAAATCCTTTATTCATCCTGAATCCTGACTCCGAAGAAATAGCCTAACTATTTGTAGAAAACAGTTATCAAATTGGTATTATATCATGTCCTGATAATTAGTGATGAAAAAACTTATCCTCTTGCTTAAACAGTAAATATGTCTATTTTTTCTACTCCCCTACTCCACAGTTCCCCTACTATCTTAAATAATAAGTATTCAACCGGACATAATACTACATCTCTATACCAAAGCTAGAACTATTATCAATAGTACTTGTATTAGAAGATTATATTGTGTTTGATACAGTAAGTGCAACTATCTTTGCCCCTGTGAGATCGAGAGTTTTGCTAATGTTGAGCAGTATTTCTTCTTGGATCGAGAGAGATTCATCTAAATCTCTAGTTAGGATATATACGAAGATATCAACATCAATTGCCTGATTACTCAAACTGCTAAGACTAATACGTTCTTCGGAAAGTTTTGGATGTTGAACGAGCATCCTTCGCAGGTTTTCCATGGTTTGTCCTAACTCTTCGTAGGCACTATCATAGCTCAATGAAAGTGTGCGCTCAAAAGAATATTTGTCACGCTGACTATCATTGACAATTTTCGATGTGGAGACTACTGTATTCGGGACATAAATCAGCTTGCGATCTGATGTCCGAATCAATGTTGACCGCAAACCAATATCTTCTACTGTACCCATGACACCACCGAATTCGCAAAAATCGCCAATCCTGATTGGGCGGTTCAAAAATAAGGTTAAACCACCTATTACATTTTCTATATATGGTTTAACTCCCAACCCAATAGCAATACTGCTAATTCCAAAGCTAGCTATTATTGGTCCAACAGCTATGCCAATTTCTTTGCTAGTAATGTAAAAAATTGTGAGTCCTGCCAAAACTCCAAGCAAGCGAACTCCATTGCGGACGAGTATTGCTTCAAGGGATGTATTTTCTTCAGGCATATTGGAGATAATAGTCCAACCAATGGCATCGAATACCATAAAAGCAAACCAAGCCAAAACACCACCTTCCACAATAGTTGATAATGTCAGTATATTATTGAGGAGTGCGCCTGTAATATTAATGTATTTATTGATCGTAAATTCCCAAAAGTTAGTCATCCATAATGTTAAGGCTGGTATGAATAATCCCAACCATACTTTTTTGTGGGGATTAGCATTCTTAATATATCGTTTGAGTAAAAATCTGGCACCAAAAACGATAGCGAATACTACGAAGGTGATTATAGCCAGACCAAGCCATTGCCAGAGGGCCTGGCCGTAAAGCAGCACAGTATTTTTTGGCGTTAGTAACCATCTACTCCACTTGGGAGGTAGGAGATAGCCAGGTGTAGTGATATAGAATCTGTAGAATCCAGGAGATGTTTTCCAGGAATTCGATTCATAGTAGGGATATTTTTCGATCAATTCATAAAATTTTTTGATACGCTTAACTGTTTCAGGCGTGAAGAGAAATTCATTGACATTGAAACCTTCCTCGACTAACTGAATTGCAATATCACTTCCTGGAACTTCCCAGCGCTTTAGGGATTTAGATACAACATCTTCTCTACCAGGAATCATATTGACTTTGGGTAATTCAAGGCGGTCAAATATCTCCTTAAGCATTAATGCAGATTCTGTACCAAAATCTTGACGATTAATTGGGGGAATATCTGCAAGATTTAAGGCATCGATCGCCCGGTTTAGAGCTAACTGTGCTCGATCAACTTTTTTCTTCACTGCCTGAGAATACCATAATCCCTCCTCTTTTTCTGACTGCTCTTTAGCTTCGATAATCAGTGTATAAGCCTCATTCATATTCTTCATAAATCCTGACATAGTAGTACGGGGACTATTAGTTTCAGGTGGCCTAAGTGGGTTATTATCTGGGCTAATGCTAATGACGGCAGACTGAGTAAGGATAATTATTATTAAAACAGTGAGAACTCGTAAAAGGAGTTTTTTGATTAGTCTCATATTGATATCCATAGCAATCATATCGGGTTGGATAGTAAGCTTTCTGGGAATTTTTAACCAATAAATAAATGCTCGCCAATTATACCATGATTGCTTTAATTCCTCGATCGTTTAAGTATTAAACCGGACATGATACAACTACCAATTACGATTGAGAGTTAGACTTTTGTTTTGGCTGCAGAAATTTATAAACGTCCTGAATAACCTGCACCCAACTATCAGTCAAAGCTTCAATCAGGCGATCGCCTTTTTCTTTTGTCGCTACCTTGGCATCACCCAACACCCCACTACAACTTAACTCCTGGGTTAACCAAGCGAAAGGCAACTTTCCCTCCATACTTAACATACTGTCTTCAGGTAAATCTTGAGGATATTCTGTTACTGCCTGATCCATTTTTACCGTATCTGGCAAAATCGACAACATAATACTGGTTTCCCCATCTCCTGCATGAATTCCCAACTCCATTTCCTTTGGCGTAAATAACTCTTCGTTAGGGAGAGGTACACGCCAAGCAAAAAGCGGAAATAGCAAAAAATCCTCATATTTCTGGTGCAAGTCTCGCGCCACAATTTCGATAACTTGTGGTTGTCCGCCGTGAGCGTTCAAAAATACTAATTTGCGGAACCCAGAGCGATAGATACTTTCAGCCATTTCTGTTAAAACTGCCATCAAAGTCTGGGCGGTGAGAGTAATAGTACCCGGAAAATGCCAATGCTCGTTAGATTTACCGTAATATTGAGTTGGCAAGGCGTATGCAGGAATATTAGAGTCGAGTTTAGCTAGTGCTTTACCTGTTACATAAGTAGCGATCGCCGAATCAACAATTATAGGTAAATGAAAACCGTGTTGTTCGATGGAACCCACTGGTTGAATAATTACTACATTTTCCTTATTTGGCATTGTTTCAATATCTTGCCAAGTGAGATAGGGAAAAAATCTTTCTGGTGGAATGAAATTGTGCATCATAAATAATAGACATCTCCAATAATAAAAAATAAAATCAATTATCGCACAGAAATTATCAATTCTTTTCCCCCTTCCTTCTTCCTTCTGCTATATAGTTTTGGGCACTAAACCAAGTTCTAAATATTCAAACACTGTTGTTTGCAAGCCCCCAAAAAATATAGACTATCCTAGACAAACATCTACAAAATGTCGCTGGATGTGATACAATAGCAAATTAGCAGAAAAATATAGATCCTGACACGAAACTTGAGAAAAGGTCAAAGCTATCACAAATATGATTGACACCCTTAGACAAGCTCTGCTAACCTAAGAGTAAAGTAATTCAATGTAAGTCATGGCCAAATCTCACGGTTCCTTAACAGGGATAGAAGCCAAAATTGAATATCATCCTGTATTTGAAGAGCTCGGAGCATTATATGAATCCTGGAAACGGTCTGCTGTCAACTGGATGCAAACTGATAAATTATCAGAATCCTCGGTAGAAAAACGTCTGATGAAAAAGTTTAACATTCAATGGGCATGGGCTGATTCAATTGCCACTGAAGCACGAACATGTTTAAACCAATTAAAAACAGCTAAAAAAAACCATTATTCTAAATTAGAGTTACAAATCCAAGCTAAAACAACTGCGACAAAAAAACTCATCATTAAACTAGAAAAAACATTAAAATTAGCAACAAAAAAAGGTTTTCCACATATACAAGCTCGAAATAAATTTTTTCATCAATTACTAGGTTTAAAGAGTAAAATTCAGAAAATAAAGTGCCTGAAACGAAAATTAAAGCAATTAAAAAATACAGAACGTTTACATATTTGTTTTGGTTCTAAGAAATTATTTAACGCTCAATACAATTTAGCAGAAAATGGATATAAAACCAGACAGGAATGGAGTGTTGATTGGAGAAAAAAACGGTCAGGCAGGTTTTTATGTATAGGAAAATCTCAGCCTGGGGGTGGAACTATGCTCAAAGTTTTCCCATTACAACAAGAGGAAGGATTGTATCAACTACAAATTCAACTACCTAGACCATTACAAGGTAAATATGGTCAGAAAATACAGTTAGAATTTAGTGTTTCAGATAGGAATGGCAGATTAAGAGCAACAGATTTAGATTATGCCATCAATAATTTCAAACCAATTACAATTTCTATTTTTCGTAGAGAACATAAACAGGATAATTGGTATATACATCTTTCAACTTATGTACCAGAAATACCAGTAGTTCATACAAGAAAAAATGGTTGTCTTGGTATTGACTTTAATGCTGATTCAATTTCAGTTACTTATGTGAAGTGGGATGGAAATATTGAATATTTAGAAGAAATCCCGTATAAGTGGAAGAATCAAACTACAGGACAACGACAAGCATCCATGAGAAATATTGTTTCTCAAATTGTTTTCTTAGCAGAATTTTTTGAATGTGCTATTGCCATTGAGTCTCTAGACTTTAGTAAGAAAAAAGCCAAGATGAGTGAGGAAAGTAAAGTTTACAATGAGATGCTTTCTAACTTATCTACAGCAATATTTAGAGAAACTTTAGAGTCACGTTGTAGAAGATTTGGAGTGGAATTAATTAAAGTTAATCCGGCTTTTACCAGTGTGATAGGAATGATTAATTATATGGCTAAATATGGCCTCAATAGTGGCACTGCTGCTGCTTTAGTAATTGGCCGTAGAGCGTTAAAGTTATCAGAAAAAATACCACAGTGTTTGTTGAGACCAGAGGATGTCAACAAACATGATTGGAGTCATTGGCGACGAGTTGCTAGTTTTATTAAACTACATCGTATCCGGAGGACTCAACTTTTTCAGTGGAGGAAAGCCCTTGAGGGAATCCTAACCCATAGTTTGTGGGCGGAACATCAACTTTCACAGCAAGTACACATTGAAACGGGTGAGTAATGAATCATTTGCAGTCACCGATGGCAGATGTCTAGCTAGCTTTGTCTAGTTTTCAAGAAGGTGCTATATGCTATAAATAGTAATTAATTTAAAACTACTCATGGCTTACGAACGCGAAAAACAAATAGCAATTGAAGCTGCCCTAGCAGCAGCTAAACTCTGCGAACAAGTTCGTGGAAACATTCCGCCTGCAATGGAAAAAGGTGATAAAAGTCCTGTAACTGTTGCTGACTATGGCGCTCAAGCGTTGATTTGCAAAGCCTTGGGTGAGACCTTTCCAGACGATCCAGTGGTAGGAGAAGAAGATGCCACTGAATTACAAAGTCCAGAGATGGCAGAAAATTTGACAAAAGTAACAAATTATGTAAAAGAACAGATAGCAGATGCTACTCCAGAACAGGTAGTACAGTGGATTAACCAAGGTAACGGTAAAGTCGGACCTCGTTATTGGACTTTAGACCCCATTGATGGCACAAAAGGGTTCTTACGTCAAGACCAATATGCAGTAGCTTTGGCATTGGTGGAAGCAGGAGAAGTTAAAGTAGGGGTGCTAGCTTGCCCGGCGATGCCAGTAGAAAATAATCAACCAGGGATGCTATATGTAGCGGTGCGGGGTGAAGGAGCAGCAATGATGCCAATAGCAGGAGGTGAATTGACTCCTATTCATGTTGTAAAAGCGGGTGATACTACTAATCTCCGGTTTGTGGAAAGTGTGGAAAGTTCTCACGGCGACCAAGACCGTCAGAATGCAGTAGCTAAAGCTGCGGGTATTACTGCACCTTCTGTACGAGTAGATTCTCAAGCAAAATATGGTATTGTGGCATCTGGGCAAGCTGCTTTATATTTGCGTTTGCCATCGCCGAAGTCTCCTAACTA
>NZ_CEZPJD010000139.1:1956-13220 GCF_983059655.1 Okeania sp. | reverse complement strand
GCATCTCATAGGTTAGCACGGATTGTCTGGTAGTAAACCTATTAAGGAAATTTAGATAATGGAGAGTCTTCCAGAGCGTTTGCTCAAATTCATGTCTGATGGTCTTTGGCATTCTAGTGAAGAACTGGTGGAAAAAATTAGCCATCGGTTTTCTGCAACTTTTCATGTACTCAAAAAGCGGGGTTATAAGTTTGATAAGCGTCGTGTTAAAGGTCAGAAACATGAGTACCGACAGTTAATCTAGTCAAATATTATACTAATGACTTTGATTTAGAATCTTGACACCTATCTGTGTCTAGATAAACTTCTAGTGAAGTTGGGAGTAAATTTTTTTTTACTCCTGTTTCTCAGACTTTCTCTTGAGATAAAATAACAGAGGTTAAATGTAATGACTCAAGACAATTTATTATCCATTGCAGATTTAAAAAAACTCTCTCCTCAAATAGTAGAAAAAATTCCTTATCTCAAAATTTTAGTATTATTTGGTTCTCGTGCTAAGGGCAATATTCATACTCAAAGTGACTGGGATTTTGCTGTCTTTTATGATGAAGAAGTTCGCAAAAATTATATACTAAATAATATTTTTACTTGGTTTGAAGTTCCAGAAAAGTTAGGCAATATTTTTCAAATTAACAGTGACATTATTGATATTGTGGAACTCGATCGCTGTTCCCCATTATTAAGTTTTCATGTGGCACGAGATGGCAAACTTATCTATGAAAAAAATTCGGGAGATTTTATCAATTTTCAGATGAAAGCTTGGAAAATTTATGCAGATACAGCTAAGTTTCGTAAGTCTCGGAGAAAAAGTATTGAACTCTGGTTACAAAAGAAGGGAGTTTAATTAGGATGGAACTAGAAGTAATTAATAAAAGAATTGAACTTTTGATGAAATATCTTGACCGTCTTCAAAGTTTTGAATCTGTTGGCTTAGATGAATATCTAAATAATTTTGACCTGCAACTGATTGCCGAAAGACTTATTCAATTAATTGTTGAAGTAGCTTCAGATATTAATAGTTATTTGCTTGTACAAATATATCAGAAAACTCCAGAAAGTTATTTTGAATTATTTATAGAAGCAGGAAGGCAAGGAATTATTACTCAGGAATTAGCAGCAGAATTAGCACAATCTGCAGGAATGAGAAATCGTCTAGTACATCAATATCAAAAAATTAATCATCATTTAGTATTTGCAGCTATTCCTATTATTTTACAGAAATTTCCAATTTTTATTCAGCAGATTGTTACTTATATCAATTCATTAGAATCAGAAAATATTTGAAAAAAATACTAAGTTAATATCTAGCTTAAAACACGAGATAAAAGAATGACAGGAAAACAACTTTCTTTATTTGATGATTGGCAACTACCATCTCCAGAAATTCCTAAAGCAAATACTCTGAAGGAGATGGAAAATCAGAATATTAGTATTCTTTTAAGTGCTTTGGCTGCTAATATTATCTCTGGTCAAAATAGGTTACAACTAATAGCTACTATCAAAAAAGAATATCCTGATGCGGTGGCGATCGCTCAAACTTTTGGCAATCCTAAATTAACTAGAGATTTTAATTTAGCAAAACTAGAAAAACCTCTATCATTTGCAGTTGAAATTAGTGGCGATGGGGTATTTTATGAATGTAAAATTATTGGTAAAACAAAGATTTTATATAAGTCGCCACTGCCGGGAGAATTACAAGCACGAATGGCTACAGAAAGTGCTATTGAACGTTTTTTGGAATATTTACAAAAGTTACATAAAATCATAGTTTTGGATGAAAGCGACAGTCATATTTTTATTTTTATTCCTGGTGCAGAAAATTTGCCTGATTTTAATAAATTATGGGAAAAGTTTCTCACAAATGTGGCTTTTTCTGACTATGGGGATACAAAACATAATTTGCCAGGATTAGTTCAAACTTTTATTGCTATGTTGAATAGTATTACTTTAGCAGGTAGAGGTTTTAGCACTCTAGATGTACCGATTTTCACTAGGGAACAATCTTATGTTTTAGCTGCTTGGTATTTGGCAGTTGTGCGAGAGGTGGAGAAGAGGCAAACAGACCGTCAAAAGCAAATTGAAAATATTGAAAAAAATCTAGCTAATAATAATTTGAATGATAAAGAGCGAAGGTCTAAGGAAAGTGATTTGAAGCAGAAAGAAGAAATGCAGTTAAAGGAGGCAAAAAAATATAATGAATATTTTCAGAAATCATTTGGTAAAAAATTGGAGGAACAAAATACTTTTTGGCAGGAAATAGAGAATATTGAAATTAAATTAACAGAGCAAAATTTAAAGAAGACAGAACAAAATAAGCTTTATAGAGAATTAGAAAAATTGAAAGGTAAGATTTGGTTGAGTAGAGAGTCAGTTAGGCAAAAAATTAACCTGTTTGAAAAGGCAAAGTCGAATCCTTTTGAGTTGGTAAAGTTAGACAAGAAAGAAAATCCAGATAAGTTCAAAAAAATTGATAATATAGCTAAAAATTTTACAAAAACTGCTACTGATCAAATTAATTCTACTCGTGGGGATATTTTTACTCAATGTATTCTGGAAATGTATCGTTTATTAGATTATTGGGAACTAGAAAAATATCGACAAAAAGAATCTTTACCACAACCATTATTAACAGAAAAACCTAATTTCTCATTAGGGCGATCGCCTGGAGATGATAGTAAAGAATTTTGTTATAGTTGTGGGATTAAACTTGACCCGAAAACTGCACGTTGGCAAGTTTTAAGATTCATGTTTGAAAGACCATCTCAGCGTCGTCAGTCTTCTTCTGGAGAAGGTAGACCTTTTATCTGTGCTTCTTGTTCGGCATTAGCTTTTGCTTCTCCTCTAAAAGTTACGGATGAAAGTATTATCTTAAAACTTGAGGAAAGAGAAAAAGATGATAAGAAAAGACCTAGTGAAATTTTCAGACAAAAGGTTAAAGATTATCTGAGAATGCTAACTAATAAACAACTGCATTTAAGTGCCGGAAAGTATTTAGTATTAGCTTCTGACCAAACAAATAATCGTGATTCTGCATCGAAAAAATTAGGTAAAGTACAATATGCATTGGCTAAAGTTGCATCTCTTTTTCCGAGGGAGGTATTAGGTGATTTTGAATTTTCATTGATTACTCAAGGTAGTAAATCTATGGGTTTAGCAAACAGACATTTAATTTTGATAAAAGGTTTAATGGAGGGATATAGTCAATCAATAATTATTGAGGGAAAAGAAATTAATATGACCTTGGGCGATGCGGTACGTTATGTCGAGAAACATTTACCAATAATGGCAGAATATACTCTCGCTAAAGTGGCAAAATTTATCGGCATTAATGAGCGTCGAGAATTAGAAAAAACTCGTAAAGAATATTATGAAATAATGAGACAAGAACAACCATCTAAAGCAGAAAAATATAAAGATGTAGCAGGTTTAACAGGTTTGACTTATGCCTTAGCAAGTTCCCTAGAAAGTACCGCTAGAAAAACTATGAAACGAGAAGATGTAGAGCGAGAAGTTAGTAAATTAATTGAAAAAGTAGATGATGCAGTTGCTTTTTGCTACTACGCGACTTTAGGGGATGAAAAGAAAAAAAATGTTCAAGGTAGATTATATAGTAATTCTGATAATTACTTCATTTACGAACAAGCTAATGAACTACTCAAAAACATGGGAGTTTCTAGGAAAGAGGAAGTGAATGAGAAGAAACAAAAATTCATTACTATTTATAGCGATGATATTTTGAATGCTTATGCTTATTTAGCTGAAAATGGTTATAACCAAGATAAAGATTGGAAAGAATTAACTTATCAATTAAAACTTTCTCTTTATACTCGTTTTCCCGAATTAGTTCGTAAACCAAAACCAACAGGATAAAAATAATTATGGTTACTAAAGCGAAAAAAATAGATTCACAAACTACTACTTATAGGGATAATATTTTGAATGCTTATGCTTATTTAGCTAAAAATGTTTATCACCAAGATAAAGATTGGAAAGAATTAACTTATCAACTAAAACTTTCTTTTTATACTCGTTTTCCCGAATTAGTTCGTAAACTAAAAGTAAGCATTCAGCTGTCAGCCATCAGTGCTTTCCTGCGGGATGCTACGCAAACAGCTAAAGCTTTTAGTTTGAGATAAAAGCTTTAGTAATTGAGGCCGAATTTATACTTACTACCAAAGTTGGCTTTAAAGTCTATATTCATTTAAACCTCCTCATAAGAGCTGATAGCTGACAGCTAATAGCTGAATGCTTACAACTAAAATAAAATCCACAGGAGAAAAATAATTATGGCTACTAAATCACAAAAAACAGACTCACAAACTACTACTGGTTTACCAAAAACAAGCCCTAAAAACCCTCGTCTACATTTTGATATTTACGCAATATTAGAAAGTTCCCAAGAATTATATTTTGGCCATGAAGTAGAAGTGAATGTTAATAAAGTTGAAACAGTAAAACTAACAGTATTTGATGTAGAAGAAAATAGAGAGCGATCGCTGGAAAAATGCTATCTTTCTCCCACTAAACGTCGTGGAGTTGAGCGTCGTTGTTTACTCTGGGCACCTGTTAGTAGTGGGGAGTTACTGGGAGATAAACAAAAATGTGGCATTCCAGATACTTGCGCTCAAACTGATTGCCCAATTTGCGCAGTTTACGGAGCGTTAAAACCAGGAAAACGCACCCTCATTGGGCGAGTTACTCATGGCGGTGGAGTGGCAGTGCAAGAGTTAGATCCCCAAGAGAAACAACGAGCGATGCACCCGTCACGTTTAGTCAACCAAAAAGAGGAAACACCCACTCCCTTTAAACGAGAGTACAACCAACCCGGTATTCTCTACCCAATTTCCAACCACGCACTCAGCGTCACCGAAACAGAATTTGCCTCCGTTGCTTATGGGTTTCTCGACTCGCTACCGCGTATGGGTGCAGGCAACCCCAAAGGTGTATCTATTGCTGAGTCGGATGAGATGCCACTATTAGTATTAGATAAATATCTCGTACCCCGTGGTAAACGGCCTCTTATTTCTCCAGCAGAAACTAACCCGCAAAGAGCGATCGCCGAGTTTACTCGTTTAGCAGGAAACCCTAAAACTAATTCGGAACATATTCAGCAAACTCACTTTGATCGTTGGATCGGCGATGCTGCTCTAGAAAAACTACAAGAATATTCTGCTCTTTTTGTTGATACTCATTTACAGACATAAACTAGGAGTCAGGAGTGTAGGGGAGCGGGGGAGTAGGGGAGAATTTTTTTGCCCAACTATGCGCTAAAAATGCTAATTTTTTGAGCATGAAGAGCTGAAAACCATGTACTTTTTCAATACCTAAAAAGGCTAAAACCTTTATCTGGTAATTATTTAAGATTTAATCAGCAAACCCTAAATATTTAAAAAAAGGGAAAAAAGATAGAGATAACTATTTCAAATGAACTGGAGCAGCTATTTTTCAGCATATCCGATCAATATCTACCTTTTTGTAGCATTCTTTTTTCAAGTTGGTATAACTTCCGTGAAACGGTTTTTTGAACCTATAAAATCTTACTTTTAACTTTTAACTTTTGACTTTTAAATTTTGACTTCCCTTATGTACTGCATCCAACTAAAAATTCAACCCACGGCAGCAATGACTTTTCGCATTTTGCCTGGATCAATTTTGAATATTGCCACATACCCTTTTGTACCCCCTACAACTCTTTCCGGTTTTCTCCGTCGGTTAGGAATGATGAGTGCGGGGTTAGAAATTCCAGAAACTCGCATCAATAAAGAAAACCCACCAATTTTTGCTTTGCCTCCCCGTTATTTAGCTTTGGGTGCGTACCCGATAGTAGGTAGTTACCAAGGAGTACATTCAACTTATCGCAAAGGGATGCGGGAGTTTAACCATGATTCATTTTCTCGGTTGTATGTGGATAACGATAAAGCGAATTTTCAACTCCACACTTGGGAATATTTAATTGCGGAGGAGTTGGTAGGTTATGTGGTTGCTGAGTCTCCAGAAGGGTTAGAGCATTTTCAAAATTTGGAAGCTTATGGTTGCAAACTGGGGAAGGAAGGTTTTGCAGTGGTGACGGAAGTTTCTGAGGAAATTATTGAGTTGGAAAGAAAGACTGTTGCTGCTATTCCTTCCACTATTGTGCCAATGGAAGGGTTATTACAAAGCGGTCAATTTTTAGGTGGTTGCGATATCTATAATATGTATCGTTATCAGTGGGGAAAAAATGCGGAAACTGATAATGAGTTAGAGGGTTTTTTGGACAGGCAAGCGACAAAAATTGATGGTTTTATTCCTTTTGTTGCTGCTTATTTTAATCATCGGAAAAATAGTTCTGTGACTCTGGAATATTACACTCAGGGAAATATTTATATTCCTGTTTATTTGGTCGATTTATTGAAAGGAGAAATTTATGTCTAAAGGACGCGCTTATGATTTTGGGAGAGTATTTTTTTCATTTTCAGAAGAATCTAAAACTATTCCTGACAAGATTTATTTTCAACCATTGGGAAACCATGTTGCTAATGTTAGGCGGTTAGTTAAATTATGGAATATTGAAGATTTTTCTGGCAATAACGAAGCAGATAAACTTAAATCTCAAACAAGAGTTGATGAAGCTGCAAAAATTCACGATATTGGCAAACCTTACAGATTTAAGTTAGAAGCAAAAAAGGCTAAAGAAGGAAAATTTCAGGAATTTGCTTACTCTTTCAAAGGTCATAGATTTTTAGCAGAAAGTTCAAATGATTGGGTAAAACTTTTAGCAATAGGTCATCACGATTTTTCTGTTAATGATATTTGTCGAGATAGTTATAAATTGCAAAAAAAATTGCCAGAGTATCGAGATATTTTGACTCAAGATTCTCTAGCTTATGGAAGGGAACTTTACATTTTAGAAATGTGTGACCAGATAGAAGCAGAATTAGCTTGTCGGATTATTGGTAATGATGAACAAGCAGAATCTCGTGCTTTTATGGATTTTACAACTACTAAATTAGATGATGGTAATTGGAAATATTTAATTGACCCTTGGCCTTTTGGAAAACAAGAATTTCCATTATCTTTTGTCTACTGGTCGATGAAGTTAAGTCGAGAAGATAAAAATAGTCTGGAAAAATTATTAGATAGTCCGGAAAAGCTAGAAATTGAAATTAATAAATTAGTTGAAAAATGGTGGAAAGATAATCGAGGAAAACCGCCGAGAGAAATCCCAAAAATTGCAACTCTTCAGCAAAATGAATCCCCAGATATTACTGACAAATGGAATTGTGAAACTTTCTACAAAAAATTAGGAGGAGAAAATTTTAATCCTAACCCAATGCAAAAAGAAATGTGGGAGGAAATATTTGAAAAGTCTCATCCTACAACTTTATTAAAAAGTCCCACTGGTTCGGGAAAATTAGAAGCAATTTTATTTCCCAGCCTAGCCAAAAATTATCGTTTAATTTTACCTTTACCTGCCCGAAGTTTAATCGACGACCAAAAAGAAAGAATTGCCAAATATATCCAAACATTCTCTCAACTTCCAGAAAATCAAAACCGAGAATTTTCTTTAGTTATTGATACAGGTTCCCAAATGTATAGGCAGGTTTATCAAAATGGTGAAGAAGTAAATCGAAAAATTAATCTCCGCCGTCACCTTTATAAAGGAGATGTAATTTTAACAACTATTGATAAATTTCTCTACCGATACTTTGCCTTCGGAGACAAACAAAAATCCTTCATTTTTCCCCTGAGAATTAACCAAGAAAAAACCCTCATTTGTTTTGATGAAGCTCATAGTTATGAAACAATAGCTTTTACCAACTTTTCTAGTTTAGTAAAGTCCCTCTATGAAGCAGGGCGATCGCTGGTTTTAATGACTGCTACTTTGCCACCCGAACACCTAGAACATTTTGATTATTTCGATTCAGTAATTGACTATATAGATGATTCAGAAAAATCAGAAAAACTCCAAGAATTTCAGCAGGTAACTCTCAAATATTCTCATCCAGAAAAAAACTTTGAATGGAGAGAGCTAAAAATTGGTAATCAACCTGAGAAATATCAGGAAATTTTATGTCAGGAAATTCAGGAAGTATTACTGGAAGAGTGGAAAAAAGCTAGAGCTAATATTCGTATTATTGCTGTTGTCGAAACAGTTAAAGATGCAGTCCAAATTTATCAACAAGCAAAAGAGGAATTAGGCAGCAACATAGATAAAAAAAAACAATTTATATTTCTTTACCACGGCAGACTAGACCAATATCAAAGACCAGAAGTTTATCAAAAACTGAAACATAGAGATAATCATAATTTGCCTTATATTTTAATAACAACTAGCGCAATTGAAGTAGGATGCGATCTAAATAGTCAGATATTAATTTCAGAAATTTGCTCACCAGAAAATTTGATTCAAAGAGCAGGTCGTTGTAACCGTAAAGGCAATATTCCTGATGCTAAAGTTATAGTTGTTGGGAAAAAAATACAAGATTTTGCTAATACTCTTGACCAAGATAGCTGGCAAAAATATCAACAGACTTTAAAGGAATTAAAATCTAATAAGCAATTTAACTCTCAAAAAATTTCTGAATGTATTTCTCGTTCACAACAAGTCAATGACTACCGAGTTGTAGAACTATTTTCCATGCTCCATGATTATGTTTATTGTGCTGACCTAGCCTGTCAACCATTGCACAAAAAAGGATTAGTAATTACTCGGAGTTGGACTCCATCAGCTACATTAGTTTATGATGATGGGACTCACGGAGAAAATATTAATAAAATGCCTCAAGTAACTGTACCAATAAACCGTTTATTTATTAAAAAATCTACAGAAGAACAGGAAAGTAATGAATATGCAAATACTTACATTTATGAACGTTATTATAATCAAGAAGAAACTCGCTGGAGTTTACGACCTTTGGGTTGGGGATGTGCTTATCAGAAAAATATTTTGGTGAAAATAAATAAGAGTAACGATGAGGTATTTATACCTGAGGAGAAACAGGAATATAATTACCAGCAGGAGTTAGGTTTTTTAGAATTACCAGGAATTTTTATTAAACTCAAAACTCAGAATTTAGATGAAAAATTACTTCTTAAGCAAGATAATAGCGAACAACACTCTGCAATAATTACATATACTAAAAATCTAGAACAATAGGTTGAGTAATCTTTGCGGAGTATCTCCAAAAGAGAAAACCTAACATCTAATTTCAAGACCGGAAAATATTATCTGTCCTTGTCTAAAATTTCATCTTATTTATTGGTGAGTTACGGCGGATAGATAAATTAATTTTCAACAGTTTAATCTTACTTTTAACTTTTAACTTCCAATGCCCTATAGTCTAGTCCTCAACCTCATACCAAAATCTCCCATTCCTACCGGATATCTAACAGGTAGACATCTCCATGCTTTGTTCTTAACCTTAGTTAGTTCCGTCGATAGAAATTTAGGCGATCGCCTCCATGAAGCTACTGGTAATAAACCTTTTACTGTTAGTCCTTTACAAACTAAAAAACCCTCCTCAAAAAGTCGCGGCCATGCCCTCCAATGGCAACATAAAAAATTTATTCCACCAGATACTAATTGTTGGTGGCGTATATCTCTTTTAGATGACAATTTATTCGGTGAACTAACTCAACTTTGGTTGAATATTAATGCCGACCAAGCTTGGCATTTAGGTCCGGCAAATTTAAACATTATTAGTATTCTAAGTACTGCTAAATCTAATCAACCTTGGGCAACTTCTTTTTCTTATCAAGAAATCTACGAAAATGCTTCTGACTCTCAGAGAATTATTACTTTAAATTTTGCTACTCCTACTTGTTTTCGACAAGGTAGTTACGACTTGCCCATGCCAACTAGAGAATCTGTATTTAATTCTCTATTAAATCGTTGGGATAAATATAGCGAAATGGAATTTTTTGAGATTCCACTTGACTCGATATATCCTAGTTATTTCGATATTAATACAGAAATCGTTGCAGATTCTCGGAGTAAGTTTATTGGGGTAGTTGGTGAGGTGACATATCGAATTTTTGGAGATATTCCACCAGAAAAAATTAAACAAATAAATGCTTTAGCTGACTTTGCTATTTATTGTGGTTTGGGAAGAAAAACTCCGATGGGAATGGGAATGACGAGGAGAAGGAGTAGGGGAGTGAGCGAGTAGGGGAGTAGGGGAGAGAGGGAGTGTAGGAAGTGTGGGGAGTAGGGGAGAAGTCAAAATATGAATAATTAATATACTACGGGCTAATAATTATTAAAAAGATTATTCAGTAATAAATAGTTTGTTATTTTCTCTATTTCGACTCGCAATCACAGAAAAATCCTCGATAAATTAAGTCTGAATATCTACTAAGTTCCCATGCAAAATTAATTAAACATCTTATTGACTTCTTGTTCCCTAATCCCTGTTTTTTTCAATCAGAAAATTCTTAAAAGCATAACTGCTTATTAAAATTTGAGTTTTTTTTATGCAAAATACTGATTATGTTCCAATTGCTGCTTTGAATCAATATAGTTATTGTCCACATCGTTTTTGGCGGATGTTTTGTGCTGGAGAATTTGTCGATAATCAATACACAATTGAAGGTACAACTTTACATGACCGGGTTCATACTTTAGGTGAAGAAAACCGCGAAGATGTTTGGCAAGTTCGTGCTGTTTGGTTAAAGTCCGAAAAATATAAATTAATCGGCAAATCAGATTTAATCGAAGCTGAAAATGGTGAGTTTTTTCCAGTGGAATATAAACGGGGAAAAAAAGGAAAATGGGATAATGATGAATTACAAGTTTGCGCTCAAGCTTTATGTTTAGAAGAGATGACCGGGCAAACTATTAATACTGGTTATATCTATTATGCTCAATCTCATCGACGGCAACTTGTACAAATTTCAACCGATTTAAAAAATCAGGCGATCGCTACTATTTCTGATGTGTTGAAGTTGTGGGATTCGGGGATTATTCCACAGGCTGTTTATAGTCCTCGTTGTCGAGGTTGCAGTCTTTTTTCTCAATGTTTACCTCTGGCAAATGAGCGAGTAAATAAATATCGAGAAGAAGCTTAATTGTAGGTTGTCAAGCCCCCTAAATCCCCCAAAATTGGGGGACTTTTAGAAACAAATTGACTCTTATTCCCCCCAAAATTGGGGGGTTAGGGGGGCATAATCTCCCAAAATTGGCTTGATCGGGGGGCAAAATTCAGTATCAAAAAACCTTTCAGATATCCTCGCCCCCTAAATCCCCCAAAATTGGGGGACTTTTAGAAACAAATTGACTCTTATTC
>NZ_CEZPJD010000139.1:0-1856 GCF_983059655.1 Okeania sp. | reverse complement strand
GCCCCCTAAATCCCCCAAAATTGGGGGACTTTTAGAAACAAATTGACTCTTATTCCCCCCAAAATTGGGGGGTTAGGGGGGCATAATCTCCCAAAATTGGCTTGATCGGGGGGCAAAATTCAGTATCAAAAAACCTTTCAGATATCCTCTGAATACCTGATGACTACTAACTGATAACTAACAACTAATAACTGAAAAAAATGGGAACTACTTACATCACTCATGAAGATGCTTTTATCGGTAAAAATGACGAACGTTTAGTCGTCAAAGCTGATAAACAAAAACTTTTAGATATACCATTAATTAAAGTAGATGGTGTAGTTGTTTTAGGTCGAGCAACTGTTTCTCCAGCAGTAGTAATGGAATTATTATCGCGACAACTTCCTTTATCTTTTCTAACAGCTAATGGCAAATATTTAGGCAGACTAGAACCGGAAATGACTAAAAATATTTTCGTTCGTTCCGCTCAATGGAAAGCTGCCGGAAAATCTGAACAAGCTGTTCATGCTGTTAAAGGTTTTGTTCGGGGAAAATTGAAGAATTATCGGAATATTTTATTGCGTCGGCAAAGAGAATCTTCCGAATTAGATTTCCAGCTACCCTTGAAAAAATTAGAAGGAGCGATCGCCCCAATTAATTCTACTAATAATATAGACTCCTTACGGGGATTAGAAGGTGCTGGAAGTGCCGCTTATTTTGGCTGTTTTAATCAGTTAATTAAAGGGTCAGATTTTACCTTTGAAGCTCGGCGACGTCGCCCTCCTACAGACCCAGTTAATTCTCTATTAAGTTTGGGTTATGCTTTGTTGCGCCATGACGTACAAAGTGCCGTAAATATTGTTGGTTTCGATCCTTATTTGGGGTATTTACATTATGAACGTTATGGTCGTCCTTCCTTAGCTTTAGATTTGATGGAAGAGTTTCGTCCGTTGGTAGTAGATATGGTAGTTTTTTCTGCTGTAAATAAACGGACTTTAACTGCCGAAGATTTTACAACTGAACCTATAAGTGGAGCAGTTTCTTTGACCAAAGATGGGTTGAAAAAATTCCTGGTTTTGTATGAAAAAAGGAAGCAGTTTAAGTTTAAACATCCAGTAGTGCAACGTCAATATACTTACCGAGAAGCTTTTGAAGTTCAGGCACGGTTGTTGGCTAAATATTTGATGGGAGAAACTGACCAATATCCACCTTTAATTATGCGTTAGATTTTGAGATTTTTTTACCCCAGCTTCTATTACTAAAACTGGGGTTTTATTGTTGATTTTGAGGAGAGAATTTTTATGTATGTGGTTGTTTGTTATGATATTTCTGATGATAAACGTCGGACAAAAATTCATAATATTTTAAAGTCTTATGGTCAGTGGATGCAGTACAGTATATTTGAGTGTGATTTAACTCAAACTCAATATGCTAGGTTGCGGGGTCGTTTGTCTAAATTACTGAAGGCCCAGGAAGATAATATTCGTTTTTATTTTCTGTGCCAATGTTGCCAGGGAAAAGTAGAACGGATTGGTGGGCCAGAAGTGAGGGACGATACTATATTTTTTGTTTAGAAATTAGATATAAATGCGACGATCGGTAGCTGTAGAAATTGAGAGGCAGAAAATAATGGCTGAAATTAAATCTGGGAAAGGGTTTGATATGGGTAGAGGGAGGGAAGCGATCGTCGCAAATTCTCTATTGCTTGCCTGGCAGGGGTTTTGGCAAAATACCTTTGTTTGGATATTGCAAATTTTTGATGGATTATGTTATTCTTTAATAGATGGTCGCAATCGAACCTTGAAAACTAAATATAGTAAGGGTTCTAAAATCCTGCGGTTTGAACATTACAAAATCCCTATTAGGGATTGAAACGA
>NZ_CEZPJD010000138.1:1422-13234 GCF_983059655.1 Okeania sp. | reverse complement strand
GGGGTCTGACCGCTATTGCCTACTGCCAAATGAGCTGCGCACAGCGCTATAATTCCCATGTCTCCTGACTACTGACTTATACCAAGCGTGAAAAAAGAATGTTACGAATAGTCTTGGTTAACAAAAATGGTTAAAGTCAGATGTATATTTAGCACTTGGAGAATTATTTCAGGGTCAAAAATGATAATAACAGTTCTTTTGTTTCTACTGACTACTGACTATTGACTACTAGAAACAGTTCAAGCATTTGTAGCAAACATTTATCAAATTGGTATTACTGACCACTACGAAGAGCAAAAAGACTTTTTCAGCAAGCCCTAATTATGAAAACTTGAAGAGAAAAGAAGAGAAATATCTAGATGATTTTTAGTAGATTTAATCGTACTTTAGTTTGACTTTTCCAACGTAAATTATCAACCTGTATTTTCTTTTCTTTTCTTCAAAGACTCTAACCAAATAGGAATCAAAATCCAAGCTACCACTAATACCAAAGCAGCCACACCAAATTGTGCAACCCAAGATACTAATTTTTCTAGAGGTACAACTTGTCCCAAAAAGAAAGATAAACTTACCATTGTCAATGCCCAAATAGTCGCTCCACTAGCATTGCATAATAAGAATTTCCAGTAAGGCATTTGAGCAATTCCCGCTAAAGGGCCAGCAAAAATCCGTAGTAACGTAATAAATCGACCAAAAAATACTGCTTTAGCTGCATTTTTACTAAACTGATTTTTCGCATCTATCAGTTTTTCTTCTTTAATCCTAAATATTTGACCTAATTTCAACATTAATGGCCAGCCACCATATTTCCCAACCAAATACCCACAACTGTCGCCGAATACTGCACCTATAATTGCACAGCTAAGAACATATCTATAAAGCAATTCCCCACTACCTGCAAGAAACCCACCTACGAGTGTCACTGTTTCTCCAGGTAAAGGGATTCCTGCATTTTCGAGGGCTATTCCTAAAAAAATGGCTAGATAGCCGTATTCATGGGCTATTGATTGAATTGTTTCTAAGGATACAAATTCCATCTGTATTATACAGTAATCTTTAAGCAAACTTTATTTAATTTATCATTTTTTTATATTTTATTACCATATAGTGATTAGGTAAAAATGGTTTAGAGAATTGGCCAATCTCAAAAAGCATTACCCAAAAATCACACATTACAAAATCTATCCATGTAAGTGTAAAGGGAACTTATTTATGACTCAAACAATCTTTGTCTATGTATAGATAATTAGGGTTTGCTGAAAAAGTCTTTTTTCTCAGAGGAGGAGCCAGAATTCAGAATTCAGGAGTAATGAGAATTATAGAAGAAGTAGCCAGAAAAATCTTCCCTTGGTTTTCTTCCCCTATCTTGCTGAAAATCCTAGATTTTTGAACCATTACCACCTAAAAGCTAGCATTTTATTAGTACCTAAAAAGGCTAAAACATTTATCTGTAAAGAGTTTTAGTTTTAATCAGAAAGCCCTAATTAATTGATGTACGCAAGAAGTATTAAACGCATAACAGAATATTAACAATTTCTGGATTGTTGATAATTAGGGTGTAATAAATTATCTTTAATCTTCAACAACTTACATTGCACAGCAAAGTAAATTTTTTTTCCTCTTTAATAATGGTGATACCTATGAAAACTATTGATGCCAGTCAACATATCATTATCATTCCTAATCGTCGCTTAGACTTAGTCGGAGCAAATGCCATTAAGCAGCAATTCATATCTCTAATAGAAGAAAAATATAATATTTGGATTGTTGATATGGCAGATGTAGAGTTTATAGATAGCTCTGGTTTAAGTGCATTAGTTATTGGTTTGAAAAAGGCTCGTGAACATGGTTATAGTTTAGCGATATGTAACCTTAACCCCACAGTTAGATTGGTTTTTGAAATTACTCAGTTAGATGGAGTTTTTCAAATTTTTAACACTATTAATGATGTTTTTGTTGATTCTCAGGCAAAATTACTAGCAGCTTAAGTGAAGCTAATTTGCAAATGCTCGACTCAGGTGCTAAATAGTAATTTAACTGGTTATTATTAAGTGAGCATACAGCAGCTTTCAAAATAATGTTGTACAACTGATCGGGATAAATATTTTTTGCTTGTTCGCTACTACAATTCCCTATTCCCTACTACAATACTTCCTAAAACCATTAGTAGTACCTCATAACTTCTGAAACTGCGTTCAAAATTAATGATAAATAATTACCTCTCCTCCAAAAGAATAGGATTAACTTAAAGGAAAATTTTTTCTTTTTTATAAGGAGAGGATTTAAACCTTAATCATGTGGCAAATAGTGGTTTATAGCAGTTCACTAATTATCAAAACACTATTTTCTTGAGATACAATTTGATACTAATGCTTAAGATAGAGATTGATAACTACCCTAGCAAATATTGGTTTAAATTAAGCATTTCCAAAAGTTGGCATTTCTACAGAAGAACCTGGTTGGCCCTGGCCAAAAGCAGGTAAATCTAGACCGTTAGCGCGACGATTTCTAACTGCTAGACGATAACTAACACTTTGTAACTCTGCATGAAGTTGGCGGTTTTCCTTTTGTAAAATTTCCACTTTCTCAAGCACTTCTGCAAGTCGTTCAGAGAATTTTTGGCGATAGACTTCTGGTAGCTCTTGTACTACTTGTTCTAACATTTGGGAGCGGTCTGTTAATTCTTGCACAGAATGGCGCAAACTATACACTTCTGCATCTCGTTCAGCAATTTGTTCTTGATAAAAATTTACTTGTTGTTCGACTTCATTGAGTTGTTCCTTTAAGCTTTGCATTTGAGATTGGTAACTTTCAGGAACTGTTGATGTTGGTACTATACTTGTATTTCCCTTAACTAATCGAAAAAGTTCTTGAGACAATTGTTGAATTAATTGGTCTCGCATTTGTAGTTCTTCGTTAAGACGAGATACTTCAAGTTGAAGTTGTTGTGAATTTAACCTTTGCATCTGCTTCACTTTAAGTTTGCTCCTAATTATGTAATAGTATATAATTTATATTTAGAAATAGTATAGCCTTATAATTCGAACAGTTAATATAATAGAGGAAATAGGAAAGACTCCTCTCCTATTTCAACTCTTCCAACTCTACTTTATTTTTCGACTTTGCCTTTTTTGGGCGAATCAAATCTCTCAAATCTGTTAGTCCATATTATTTGGACTACCATGAAATCTTACTATTCCACTGCTGCTAATGATTCTGGTCGATCTAGAGTATCTGATGTAGTAGTATCTTGTGTCGTATTTTTTGGTACTTCCTGTTTAATCGTTAAGTAACGAATAACCTCTTCACTCAAACGCATTGCCCTCTCCAATACAGCTATTTGAGTAGGAGGACCTTGATAGTTCATCTGAATATATGTACCTTCTCGACGCTCGTCTATCTCATAAGCTAAACGACGCTTACCACGATGTTGAATTTCTATATCGTAAGCCCCCTGTTCCTGTAATAAATCTTTATATTTTGCAATTTCTTGTTCTACCTGTTCTTCATTCAGGTCTGGACGCAAAATATACATTGTTTCGTAAATGAATGGTTTCATTGAAATAATCTCCTTTCGGACTACATGGCTTCTAGCAAATTTTATGCAGAAGCAAGGATCTTTTATCTTACAAAATTTTCACCACAAAGACAAAGTAAAGAGTATTAGGTGAAAAATATTTAGCGCACCTGCATATAAACAGCTTCAGAAATAGTAGGTATTTCTGCGTAGCGACCCATGAGCGATTGAACTACTGCATAGATAAATGATGCTAGAATTGCGATGAATATCATATTAGAGATAGTTTCCAGAATAAATCCTCCTAAACTTCCTCCCAATACTTGCAGAATTAGACCACACAAGCTTAAAATAATACCCAGTAGAATTGATTGCATGGTATTGAAACGAATAAAGTGAGATATATTTTCGTTTCTCACTACTAATAAGAACAGAGCAAGGAAAATTATGAAGCCTCCAAAGAAAGGTATAAGTCTATCAATCTGTACATAAATCTGTAATAAAGGGGATAGAAGAACTAGTATTATCCGTAGAGGAGGGAACTGCTGGAATAAATACTTACCATACCCTAACCCATCTAGCAAGGGCAATAAATATGGTAAGCTAGCAAAAATTCGGTCTTGAACAGTTGTAGAACCACGCCAAGTCATTGTCAAATACTCCTGAGCTTGATGATAATTAAGTACATATAAATTCAGGATAGCGCAGTAGTTAGATAACTTCATCTCTAGATAGTATTTTGTTACCTATAAAGATCGCTAAATTTTCAAATTTTAAGTAATTTAAGAAAAATTGACCACTCTCTTAGCTAAAGCCACTAAATATTTTCGGTAAACTTAAGGGACAAAATTATTTTTCTTTGAGAAAAAGTCAAAGGTAGGCAATTCCTTGCTCGGACTCAGTTTATAAGTAACAGTCCCTAGTTTTTAAGCATAATTTGGTAGATAGTTACCATATAAAGAAGCAATACTTGCTAGAACTTTCTTATTTTTTCTAAAAATATTATTCTATATTCTTTCTTTGCATAAGTAGTCATAAATTATTTATCAAAAAAAAAGTAGATAATAAAGTGTTAAGTGTTTAAAACTATTTTTTGCTTGCTAATTTAAGATATCTTATACACAACTCAAGTTTGAGTGCTATAACTTTTTTATTAACTTTTAAGCTACATTGAAATTACTAGCTTCAAGGGTTGCATAATTTTAATCTACTGTTGATTTTCATGCTTGGTTTCTCAACACATTATTATCAACCTAATTTTTTGTAATTAGGGTTTGCGCTCAAAAGTATGAGTGGTAAGGGTAGGAGCCAGAATCCAGAAATCAGGAGGAAGTCAGGAGGAATGGGAATTATAGAAGAGGTAGTCAGAAGAATCGTCCCAAGATTGTTCTTCCCCTATCTGGCCCAAAATATGCTCCTTTTTGAGCTCTAATAGCTCAAAACCAGGTACTTTTTCAATACCTAAAAAGGCTAAAATCAATATCAGTAAATGCTTTGATATTTAATCAGCAAGCCCTAATTATTCTATACTGGCAACACGGAAACCCATTTGACACTCATACTGATCTGGTTGAGTATCTGCCAACTTAGGAACTGGATGACCACAACGTAATTGACCACCTTTCCATCGTGGTTGACCACTTCTATCGGCTAACAAACAACTTTGACAAACTTGTTGAGGAGCAACTAGCTGATTTTCCATTAAAATAACTAACATAAATTACACCTCCAGGAAATCCCATCTGGTGTATCTATTCTAAGCGATGATTATAGCAGAAGTAGGTATATTGGTACAGAAATTAACATTTACCTGAAGATACTATTGACGAGATAAAGAGAGAAGGAAAAGAATAGAAGAGAAAAAAAGAACTTAAAGTACAGTGAGTTAATGATGAAGTAAAAAGTCATGGGATGAAGTCAAAACTTAAAAGTCAAAATTCAAAAGTAAGAAATTAACTCAAAAGTTAAAAGTAAGATTTTATAGGCTCGAAACTTTAATCCCATAGTTAATTTCAGGAAATTATTTCATATCTAAAAAGTATGAAAATTTTGACTCACTTTCACCAATTTAAAAATAATTTGTAATAATCAACTATTTATTTCCCCCCACTAGACCAAATTTTATTAATCCTCGTTCATATCCTCTACTCATTAACTCCAGGGAAAGAGCAGCTTGAATTGTTGTCCAACCACTAAAGAGTAAATTTATAATCACTTTAGGGTCAAAAGCTGATTCAATTACAATATCCCAAAAAGGAGCAGCAGAAGTTGACCAGTCAGCAGTGCAGATATTGTGAAAGCCAACTTTTTGGGCGATCGCTTCATACTCTGGCAAAGAAATAACATAAGGCAGAGCATAAACCCGATAAATTTCGGCTAGATGTCTCCTTTCATCGTCAGTTAGTTGTCCATCAGAGCTACCAACTGGACGATGACACCAAGTAGCCATAATTATAGTTCCACCTGGCTTGAGGACTCTATAGCATTCTTGCAAAAATTTCTGTTTATTAGGCATATGTTCTCCACTTTCGAGAGACCATACCAAGTCAAATGATTCATCAGCAAAGGGCATTTCTAAAGCATTTGCCACTATAAAATTAGTAGATTGACTTAAGTTAACTACATCAGCTCGTTCTTTAGCTCTTTGAGCCTGGACGGGAGAAAGGGTAATACCTGTGGCAGTGGCATGAAATTTTTCGGCCAAGTACAGTGTACTACCTCCTATACCACAACCGACGTCTAGGATCGAGGTAGGAGGCCAAAAGTTTGATTTTTCATTTGATGCTCCCCACTGAAGTAGTTCTTCAATCATGTCTATTTGAGCTTGTCGTCTATCTTTTTTCTGTTTACCATCTTGTCCATAATGGCCATGGTGCATGTGTTCGCCCCACACTTGTTCCCAGAGACTGGAGGAAGCATCATAGAATTGTTGAATCTGTTCGATTAAGGTTGAGGTCATTTCAGTTATCAGTTATCAGTTATCAGTACCTCTGGCTGTTTGCGCAGCATTCCTCGACCGCTTTTCATGCCCTTCAAAGGAGAGGCTTTGGACCTATTTTTTTGGTCATAATTATTAATCAAGGTTAAGGATTGATTTTTTTGGACTATTATATATTTAATATCATTTTCGGTTGAATACTTAATAAATAATACCATTTCTCAAAAGTCTTGCTACATCTCCTTGAAAGTAGGGAGTAGGGAGTAGGGAGTAGGGAGTAGGGAGTAGGGTGAAAAGAGATAAGATATCTTGGTTTAATGCCGAGAATAGTCACAAAAATTATTCAAGCATTATTATTACTTAATAGCTGAAGTCCCATGGCAAGTATAGCATTATTTTTGGGAATTGGTATAAGTGAGTAGAGAGTAGGGGGGTAGGGAGTGGGAAGTAGGGAAAATAAAGAAATTTTCTCTGCAAGTGAAAGGATAGTTTTTTCATAACTAATTATCAAGAAATAATATAACATAAAAAATCAAGATTCAAAGTTATTTTGTCTAGATAAAAAAGTTAAAGTGTTTGTAATTTTAGATGTTAATTTATGCCATTATTAATGTATATTACTATAAATTATTTGTGATTGAAAGTAATAATTTCCTGCGGAATTCTGCGCAAACAGCTATTAATATTTCCGTTTGTCATACTCCGCAAACAGCATTTCCGTTTGTCATGCTACGCAAATAGTTTTTGAACGTACAGAACTTAATAAGGTTAGTTTGTTACCTTTTTCTTTTATGTGGAATTATGCGTAAACATAATTTTGAATTTTCCTTATAAAATAATAAGCTAATAGCTGATAGCTGATAGCTGTTTGCGCAGCATTCTATAGGAAATGCTTACTAAATATACATACTAAAAATTTGAAATGAGTGTAGCTAGAACTGTATGTCAAGGTTTTATTGCTGTTATTATTATTGGTGCGATATTACTCATGTTACCTATTTCTATGAGTGATGGAAATTGGAGTCATCCTGTAACTGCTTTATTCACAGCAACTTCTGCTGTTTGTGTGACTGGGCTTTCTGTTGTGAATGTGGGGGAATATTATTCTTTTTGGGGGCAATTATTTTTATTATTATTGGTTCAAGTTGGAGCTTTGGGTTATATGACTGCTACAACTATTCTTTTGTTGTTGCTTGGTCGTAAATTTCGTCTTCGGGAAAAAGTTGCTCTTCAGCAATCTTTGGAACAGGTAGGATTGGCTGGTGTAGAACCTTTAATTAAGTCTATTTTGGCTACAACAATTGTGTTTGAATTGACTGGTGTTTTGTTGCTTTTGTTTATTTTTGTTCCAAGTTATGGGTTTAAAAATGGTCTTTGGTATTCTATTTTTCATAGTATAAATGCTTTTAATAACGCCGGCTTTAGTTTATATACAGATGGGTTTATTAAATATGCAAAATCTCCGTTACTAAATTTTGTGATTACTGGGTTGATTATATTTGGAGGATTGGGTTATCAAGTAATTATGGAAATTTATTTATGGCTGCAAAATCGTTGGCAAAAAGAGCAATTTTTTCATGCTTTTTCTCTACATTTTAAAGTTGTTACTAATACAACTATTTTTTTATTAATTTTTGGTGTTATTACTTTTTTTATTGCTGAATTTAACAATCCTCAGACTCTAGAAAATTTCAATTTGGGGCAAAAATTAATTGCTGCTTGGTTTCAATCTGTTACGACTAGAACGGCGGGTTTTAATACTATTGATATTGGGAAATTGACTGATGCGGGTTTATTTATTACTATTGCTTTAATGTTTATTGGTGCAAGTCCGGGTAGCACTGGAGGAGGTATTAAAACTACAACTTTTAGAATATTATTTAACAGTACAAAAGCAGCTTTACAAGGTAGAGAAGAAGTTTTATGTTATCAACGTAAGATTCCAGTGATGGTTATTCTTAAAGCTATTGGTGTGGTTTTTGCCTCAGCTTCATTAGTGGCGATCGCTACTATTTTAGCTGCTTTTGCTGACCCAGAATTAGAGTCAATTCAAGTTTTTTTTGAAGTTGTATCTGCTTTTGCTACAGTCGGTTTATCTACAGGTATTACTTCTAATTTTACAGTTCCAGGACAGTTAGTATTGATTTTAACTATGTATATAGGTAGAGTTGGTGTTTTACTATTAGTATCTACTTTTTTTGCTGAACAAAATCCTAGTGCGGTTCAGTACCCAGAGGAAAATTTATTTGTATAATTGTTTTAGTTTTAGGGAGTAGTTCAATAATTAATAATTAATAATTAATAATTAATAATTATCTCTCCTTAAAAATAAAAATAAGAGGATTGACGCTTAAGGAAAATTTTTTCTTTCCTCTTGGCCAATTCGAGGCCATAGAGGAGACCAGTTCTTGCGGACCCGCTCCGCTTTTTCCTACGGAATGCTGCGCAAACATGTCGGCAACAGCTAAAACGCCATCTTACCTTACGGTCAGCTCTCCTAACGACCGCTTTTCTATTTTAAAGGAGAGGCTTTAAACCTTACTTATTCGGTAATAGAAAAGAAGAAAAACAACTGCAACTCAATAACTTGAAAAACTCTATATTGATGCTAAAGTTAAAAATATAGCAAAAAAAATAAGAGAATAAATTTAATTAGTTGTTCAAAACTTTTCTCAGAATTGGTAAAATCTGAAAATAGATATTTGGAGGCAACGTTTTGTTTGCTATTGTAAGCATTCAGCAGTCAGCTATCAGTTATTAACTTATGATCTGATCAGGAGAATTCAAAATTATGTTGGTGCAGTATTCCGCAGGAAAGAAAAAGGTAACAAGCTAACCTTAATAATTTATTACTTTCAAAAGCTGAATGCTGTTTGCATTTGCGTAGCATTCCTTAGGAAAGCATTCCGTAGGAAATGCTAATAGCTGAATGCTTACTTGCTATTGACAAGATAGAAGCTATAACGTTGAATTTTTAGTGAAATTATCGTCTTGGAATTTTTTTCAAAATTTAAAATCTGAAACTAAACAATTTGCAGTAATTGGTTTGGGTAGATTTGGTAAAGCAGTATGTCTAACTCTGCATAATTTAGGCTATGAAGTTTTGGCTATTGATAGAGAAGAAAAAAGAGTAAATCAAGCTTTAACTGACAAAATATCTTCCCATGCTTTAGAGCTTGATTCAACAGAAATTAATGCTATTAAACAAGCTGGTATTTCAGATTTTGATACAGTAATTGTGGCAATTGGCAATTATTTGTCGGAAAGTATTATCACTACTCTTAATCTTAAAGAAGTGGGAGTAAAATTTGTAGTAGCTAAAGCTTCTTCAGAGACTCATGTGAAACTTTTAAACAAGATTGGAGCAGACTATGTAGTATTTCCAGAGAGAGAGATGGGTTGCGAACTAGCACGATTATTGAGTAAACCTAGAATACTCGATAAATTTGATATAGACCCAGATAATAGTATCGTAGAAATTATTGTACCAGAAAAGTTTGATGGTAAAACTATTGCTGATTTAGAACTACGAAATAAATATGGTTTAAATTTACTGGCAGTTAGCGACCAAGGTGAAAAATTTAAAATTAATCCGAAGCCTAGTACAATTTTAACTAAAGGAATAATAATGATTGTACTTGGTTCTAACCAAGATATTAATCGCTTGCCAAATTAATGGGTGCATCTCAATTGTGAATAAAGCTAAAAAATTTTGGGTTTTAGGCAACAGGCAAATAAGCATTTCCTGCGGAATGCTGCGTAAACAGCGGTCAGCAATCAGCAATCAGCTATTAATTCACTGTCTTTATAGCAGGAATTAGTATTGAGAAGTTTAAGGAGAATTCAAAGTATCAAATAATTAATAATTAATAATTAAATAATTCTGGTTTAGAGAGTATCTATAAATAAAATATTAAGTCTTGATGTAGGTTGGGTTAGATGGAAATAATCTCACAAAATCAAATAATATTTTCCTGGTCGCCGTAACCCACCGAATACTAGATATTTGAAATGTTTCTTTAGATTTATTTTACAGATACTTTCTAAAAGAAGAGGTAATTGTTAATTATTAATTCTTGAATGTAGTCTATCTATATGAAAACTTCTATAAAATTATCGTAAATTAAAAGAAAAATCATTCAAGGTCGTTATGGGAGAAATTTCACATTATCAGGAAGCAAAAATCACAACTAATTTGGTGCAAAAATATTTCCCATGGCTATACAGCTTGTGGAAATTTGCACGCCCCCATACAATTATTGGTACAACATTAAGTGTATTGGCAATATATCTAATTGCTCTGGGCGATCGCTCTGATTTTTTTCATCAATCTTTTTTCATCTATAGTTTAATTCTGTTATTAGTAACTTGGATCAGTTGTCTATGTGGAAATATTTATATAGTAGGATTGAATCAATTAGAAGATGTTGAAATAGACCGAATTAATAAACCTCATCTTCCTATAGCTGCAGGTGAATTTTCCCGATTTTCTGGTCAAGTAATTGTGGCAATAACGGGAGTTTTGGCTTTAAGTTTAGCTCTAGTTGGCGGACCTTTTTTATTAGGTACGGTTGGAATAAGTTTAGTAATTGGTACATTTTATTCTTTGCCTCCTATTAGATTAAAAAGATTTCCTTTTTGGGCAGCGTTATGTATTTTTACTGTGCGGGGAGTAATTGTTAATTTAGGGTTGTTTTTAAGCTTTGTTTGGGGATTAGAAAAAGTTGAGGAAGTTTCAGGAAGTTTGTATGAATGGATAGAAGGAGTAGGTGAAATAATTCTCTTCAAAAAAAGCTTGATAATTCCAGAAATTCCTCCCACAGTATGGGCACTAACTTTGTTTGTAATAGTTTTCACTTTTGCCATTGCAATTTTTAAGGATATTCCAGATATTGAAGGAGACCGTAAATTTAATATCACTACATTTACAATTAAATTAGGAGCATTCGCTGTCTTTAATTTGGCAAGGTGGGTATTAACGATTTGCTATGTCGGTATGATTATACTGGGCGTAGTTTGGTTGGCAAATATTAATTTGATTTTTTTGGTCATAAGTCATGTATTAGCTTTGGGTATAATGTGGTGGCGTAGTCAAAAGGTAGACCTAGAAGATAAAAGAGCGATCGCTGATTTTTATCAATTTATTTGGAAGTTATTTTTCCTAGAATATTTAATTTTTCCTATGGCTTGTCTTTTTTAAGTTAAAAGTCAAAAGTCAAAAGTTAAAAGTAAGAAAGTTGATAATTTTGGTAAGGTACACACATCGCGTCTTTTTTAAGTCAAAAGTCAAAAGTTAAAAGTTAAAAGTTAAAAGTAAGAAAGTTGATAATTTTGGTAAGGTACACACATCGCGTCTT
>NZ_CEZPJD010000138.1:0-1322 GCF_983059655.1 Okeania sp. | reverse complement strand
TTTTAAGTCAAAAGTCAAAAGTTAAAAGTTAAAAGTAAGAAAGAGGAATATGCTGTATAAATTATGCAATTACTGATTTTATTTATTGGTGAAAATGAACAATTTGACCAAAATAAACTGGTAGATATTGTTAAAAATATCCCAGGAATTGAAAATATCCGAGAAGGAGAATTTGTCGGTTATATCCTGGAGTTTGAATTTAGGGAGGAAGCTCACACGGATTATGGCACGGATATACGGATTAAGAGTCTACTACAGTGCGTTTGAGTGGCGATCGCGAAACTATTAGTATTTCTGGGCTAGGAAATGCTAGTTTAAAAATTGCTTTGTCAATTCAAAAACGCTATCCTCAACCAATTATCGCCGTGGATTCCGATTACAGTTTTGAGCTAGTTTTAGATAAGATAAACTCCCTCGAACAACTGAGTCAAAAAATCTTAGATTCGTCTTATCAAACAGTTAGTTAGGATTAATTTTTTCAGTAACATCGTGGTAGGCAATAATGTACAAAAAACAAGCAGCAGATACAACAATAGAAGCTGAAAAAATCTGGTTTGAACTCATAGGTAAAATGCCTATAGAAACGAGAATAATGCAACATCATAGATCATCTATTCAGTCACAACAAATTTGGTGGGCTTTATTTAAACAGCAACATAATAATCTCACCAATAAACAACTCAAAATAGAGTATATAAAATTAAAATTAGGAGAGGAATATTGCTCAAAAAATAAATTAATTGATAATAATTTTATGATTATTTCTGAAATAGATTTAGCTGTAACCCTTGGTGAAATATTAGATAATTTGAACATTCCTTACTATTTAGGTAGTGGTCTTGCTAGTTCCTTCTGGGGAGAACGGAGACAAACAGAAGATGCTGATATTGCAGTAATTTTAGAACCAGAAAAAGTAGAACAATTAATAGCAGCTTTAGCAACAGAATTTTATGTAAGTGAAGTTGCTATAGATGATGCTATGAGGGGTAGTACTAATACCTTTAATGTTATTCACACAGCATCAGTAATCAAAGCTGATATCTATCCTATTAAACAATCTAATGATTTTGATTTGTCAGCAATGTCGCGCCGGAAAAAAGTGCAACTATTTTCTACAAATAAATTGATTTATATTGTTTCCCCTGAAGATATTGTTTTACAGAAATTAAGATGGTACAAAATTGCAGATAATTATTCTCAAAAACAATGGCGCGATGTATTAGGAGTTTTAAAAGCTAGAAGAAAAATATTAGATTTTGACTATTTGAAACTGTGGAGTAATTATCTAAAATTAACTCCAGAATTAGAAAAAGCTTTTGATG
>NZ_CEZPJD010000137.1:7537-13273 GCF_983059655.1 Okeania sp. | reverse complement strand
ATCCTTACTTTCCCTAACTCTCGGGGATTTAAGTGTTATCGAACTATAATTCCCAAAACCCTTATATTGCAATAAATGCAGCCTCTTAACATGTACTTTATAAATCAGCTCTAAATCCAAATCCTTATACTAAGGATACATCAAGATTTATTGATCGTGATAATCAAGAAAAATATACTTGACATATTTTTAATATAGAAGTTGTCTATTCAAGATGAGATTCACTAGCGCTAACGTTATAAAGCTAGATAAAAAAATGATGTTATACCAATTTGATAAATGTTTGCTACAAATAGTTAGGGTATTTATTAGAATTCAGAAGTCGTATGGGAATAGATTTAACAGCAGCTTTTAGGTCGTAAATTCTTTTTTTGTTAAAAGGACATTTCCTAAAAAATCTTTTGACTGCACTTATTATTAGTAACATTCTTTTTTCAAATTGGTATTACATTGTCATGGAATCATGAGGGTAGAACTCAAACTCAGGAAAAGTCAGGTTAAATTAGAATAATCACACATAATACCGCAAATATGCAAAGTCGAGAAAAATCAAACAGCTAATGTATTAAGTAATATCCAATTCTACGATCGCGAAGTTTCTTAAATTTAAAAAAACCAGCCGCAATAACTAGCTGGCAGAAATTACTGTATTGGGAAATTGATACTTACCATGCAAGAAGTGTAGCCGACTATGAATGTTTAGAGGTTTGCTGCTGATTAACTCAACTATGATATACAGACTATAACTAAACTTATCTATTAAAATAAGTTTATACATTTCAATAGACGTAATATCTCTACATAATTAATGTAAACCTCTATTTTACTTCAGCAAGATTAATTTATCAAAAAATGTAACATTGTTTGTTTATATAGTGCAACCTTTCTTCATATAATTCTGATAATTAAAATCTACCTACATATATCATATACACTCCCCAGATAGAAAAAATACAAGCTACAATCGTTGACCATACTGGATGGCCATTATTAATGATTTGACTATTATCAGCTTTTAAGTGATAGATATCTATCCAAGGAATAGCCCCTCTCCTCCACCAACCAGTAACAGTTATAGACTTACCAACAAGACCGCCAGGATTAGTTAGTGCAGGCCAGAGGTTACCAATAGGACCTAATTGAGAAGAATAATGTAATTTTATCAGTCCCTCTGTGGTTTGTAGAATCAAATCTTGTCCCAACAAATTACTTATCCCACTCTTGCCCAGAAGTTGGCCTTTGAGCTGAATTTGCTGACTATCTAATGGCAAAGCTTCTGAGTCGGTTAGCAATTTTAGCAAATTAGGATGTTGCAAAATTTTAGCTGGTTTAATATCGGGAAAAAAGTGATTAATCCTAATAAAAATACCAATACTAAAACCGATAGCTATAGAGCCAACTAAAATCGAAATATCTCCCCATAACCAATCCAGTCTCCAAAGACCAACAGCAGATGAAAATCCACCTATTAACCAAAATAAACCAGCAAAAAATAAACCGATTAACATTCCAAAAAAAGGCGCTCCCTGAAGCAAAAGTTTTTGTAAATCAAAATTTGGTGGAGTTAAATGTTTCTCTTTTTGATTTAACTGATTTTTTTCAATATTAGGATTAATATTTTCTAAATTTATTTCAGTTTCTAGCTTCCAGAAATTAGCATATAATTCTAACATTTTTAACCGTTCGCCAAGTAAAGGATGAGTATTATTAATTGTTAGCCAATTACGATATGGGCTAGTAATATCCCAGTTAAAAATTGATGCAAAATTATTATGGGAACAAATACTACCAACGGTGATAGCTTGATTTATTCCCACTGGCATTAAAAGTTCAAAACTTTCTAATAAGTTTCTAATCTTGCCTTGATTTTGTATATCATTAGCCATGCCAATTGTAATTTTCAGAATAGCTCGTGTCAGACCATTAGGATTTCCGGTTAAATTACAAGCTAGGCGATCGCTATAATAAACACTCCGACGAGATAACCATAAAGTTGGTAATTTTAGTAACCAATATAAGCCATAACTAAGAGTAGAAATTATTACAGCAAAAACTCTAAAACCGGATACTAAAATAGGTAAACAATATTTGATAAATTCTGGTAAAAAATCAGGTAATTTGTGGTCTACAAAATTTAATAACCAATCAGCCCAATAAGTTAATTGCCAATAAATTGTGTAGGGAATTTGAAGCATCAAAATAGCCATAGACATTAACCAAAAGGCTCCTGTTTTAACATGACTAATTTCCCTGGCATAAATAGTGGCAATTTCATCTTCTGCTAATTTATCTAACAATCCCTGACTAACAACTATTCTAAATTTGAAAAAACGAGGCAAGCATCCATAACTGAATGCTATAGGAACATCTATTGGTAAAATTTTCAATTTAATTCCTCGTATTTTTCGTTTTTGGCAAAAGCTACGGAGTAGTTTATTGGCTTCTTTACTATAATTAATTAAAGTTGTTGTTGGTAAGTTTTGGAGACCATAACCAAGAATTAATAATCCATCAATTAACCAGGAAGAGAAGACAAATAATACTGTGAGGAAAATTATAAAATTTCTAGTTGGGTCTCGGTAAAAAATTTGAATTGGTCGAAAATAAGGCAGCCAAACTAGGAAATCATTAGTAAGGTCTAAACTCAACTTTAATATAGTTAGACTTAGCCAAAATAGACCAGCAACCACAGCTATTTTTTCTAGCCAGAAAAGACTTAAGTTAGGAGATTTAAGGTAACGGCCTCCTTTTGCTCTTCCAGCTTCACGCCATATTATTTTCGGCGAGCGATCGTCTATGTCTTTAGCAATATCTGTTGATTTTTTATGGGGTTGATTTGAGGGTTTTGAATTGGAGTTATTAATTTCAGTTGAGAAATGTTGTGTTTGATTTTCTTCTGTATCTATATAATTTTGATTTAACTGAGGATGTTCGATAATATCTGAAGATTGACTAGAAATTTTTGCCGAGTTATTTATGTTCGATAAATTAATATTTTTTTGAGATATTTTTTGATTATTTTTTGCCGATTCATATTTATCTGAAGTGAGATTAAATGGAACAAATCCTGTTTGAATATTTTGTTGTTGATGTGGAGGTGGTAATGGTGGAGGTTTAGGAACAGAAAGACTTGATTTTTGATGCTTTTTTGATGGATATTGTTTTAATAATTCTTTGAGATGACGATTAGCAAAAGTTTGAATTTCATCATTAGAGATTTTTGTTAAATGACGGCATAGGGTAATGGCTTTATCTATTTGTTTAGTTTGTTCATAAGCTACTATTAAGCCCATCTTTGCTTTTAACTTTTGCTTTAGGGGTTCTTGTTGAGAAATTATTTCTAGATGAGCGATCGCCTGTGGATATTTTTTTTGTTTAAGAGCAAGTAAGCCAGCTTTTAAGGATGGTTTTTCTGGCAAATAACTACTTGTCGTAGAGGGTGTATTATCTATCATTTTAATTATTTGATATTAATATTTTGGATAACTAATTAGTCACCTGCAAAAAGTAGAACCACTTTGCTCATTTATGATTTTCATGTCTTTATTTGATTTTAAATTTGACTTAAAATTTCCTGGATCTAATTACTATTTTTTAGTAAGCATTTTCTGTCTGAAGGAAAACTAAAACAAATGAAATACTGCCTCTTATTCCAAGGGTGAAAAAAGAATGCTTTTCTTAGGTAAAAAAATTACTAAGTGATTAATACAGGCGGAATGACCTTTTTGATAATTATTAACCACTGAATTTGTTAATTATTGATCGGGAAAGGCAGAGTGAGCAGACACTTATACTATTTGCGCAGCATTCTGTAGGAAAGGGAATTCTGACTCCTATCCTCTGCTCGTGACTGAAACAAGGATATAAAACCCTTGCATCAACGGAGGTGTCTACAATTAATTGGGGTCAGAAACTCCATCCAGTTCTTCCTTCTGCCCTCTGCCTTCGTTCATAAATATTCACGCCTTTTTATTTTTCATTATTCCCAATTTTACCAGTAATGGACCTAAATAATGTTTCCAGGTATAAGGTTTAAAAACAATACATCTTTTTAAATGAGGAACCCAAACTCTATGTTTGTTAGCATTTAAGTTAATTAGATAAGCAATTTTTTCTATATTTCGGGAATAGCCATGAAGAATTTTAACTGGTTCAGCAAAGGCATTAATAAAACAAAATCTAGCATTCCATTCACTAGGCAAAGGGTACATTCTTGAAGAGGAATTGAGTAAAACTTGGGCGAAAGATGTTTGATCACTTTCTCGCAATTTACTATTAGATAAAAGCTTACTTGTATAGAGGTCAATCCATTCTTTAAATAATCGGTTGTTTGCTTCATTTTTTTTAAACAGAATTACCCCTGTATTTAATGGTTTACAAGGAACTTTTTGACCTGATTCTAAAATTGGATAATAAGTGTCCACTGGAGCAGGAACTAGGGCAAGATCGAAATATTCTAAGATGTCAAATCCATTTTCACAGTCACTAGCAAAAAAAGTATCTGTATCAGCAAAAATAGTTTTTTCATAAGGGGATAAAAAGTATAAATGTTTGACCTTGAATAATAATCCTTCATTTCTACAGGTTACTTGTTCATCTACTGGAATAATTTGATCAAATAAATCTTTATCTTCAGGGTCTTGATTACAAGCTAGAGATATTTTTATAGATGGATTAATCTTTTTTAAACTTCTAGCAGAGTCGCAAGCTTCATCAACATATTTTTTGCCTGCAGCAACGTAAAAAACGCCAGAATTTGAGTTAGTCATTAGCTTAGAACCTAATTTTATTTGATTACTACATAAATATGTGAATACTTTTCCCGAGTGCCCTCAATAAGCAGTAATTTTTATAGTTTATATCCCACTCATTTGAGGGCTTACCAAACAATATTACTACTATCTAAATTGTATAAGTTAATATATTGATTAGGCTAATGAAAAAAGCCGAAAATTAAGAGGTTGCTTCTAAATAAAAGATTAAGTAGGGTTTGTGGAAGTACACTTACAATTTCTGGAATAATAGTCTATTTTACTTTCTTCCCACAATTAAAAGCAGTAGCTGATGGCTGACGGCTGAATGCTTACGGTATAACATTTATTTGAAAAACACTCTTTTAAAGGAAATTAACTTAAAATAATATTGCTAATTTTTATAATTAGACACTACTGATAGGACTTTCATTACTAAAAAATGAGGTCTAAAGCCTACCCTTTTGAGGGGATGAAAAAATTTTCAATTCAGTATTTTCAAGCCTCTGGCTTTAGTGGTCGGTACTGATAACTGATAACTGAAATTACAGTTCTGTATAGCTATATTTCTGCATTACAGGCTGACAAATTACGTTTATTTTCTGTATTTCTTCAGCATTTAGTTTTCCCTGTAAATTGCTAACTCTAGTTGTATTAATTGGTTTGTCAGTACGCGTACCTCCTGCCAAAGATTTTCCAGGATTTTTTTTGTAAAAATTCAGTAAATCATCACTCCATTCAATTCCTAAAAAATTGGTTATTTTCGCTAATGTTTCTTTTTGATTTTGAATTAGTTCTTCATATTGAAACTCTAAAACATCAAATCCATGATTTTTTAGAAAAATCGGGTATTGATTTTTATATAACCAATAAATCCCAGCTAATTCAATTTTAGATAATTCAGATAGATGCCAATTTTCTAACTCTTTGCCAAAAAAAGGTTTGAGTCTTTCTATTTCTTTTATAACACATCGATCAATCCAAT
>NZ_CEZPJD010000137.1:0-7437 GCF_983059655.1 Okeania sp. | reverse complement strand
CCAAAAAAAGGTTTGAGTCTTTCTATTTCTTTTATAACACATCGATCAATCCAATCTCCTTCTGAATTAACTAGATTGAGCATCGAAGAAATAGCGCTATGAGGATTTCTAATCGGCCATAGTATTTTTGAATTAGGATAAAATCTTTTTAAGAAATCTAGTTTATGAGAATGCTCTAACATCTTAAAGCATAGATAATGATGGGCTATCTTATTAATAGCTAACCTTTGAGCTGAAGGAAAAGGATATGGACTAGGAAATTCTGTTTCATCTACACAAGTAATTTGAGGATGTGCATTAAGAATGGATAGTAATAAGGTTGTACCACTTCTTTGACAGCCAAAAATAAAAAATAAATTCCTAGAAAATATTGGGCTAAAGTATCTAAATGTAATGAGATTTCTGAGATGATACTTAAATTGTGAAATCATATTTAGATTATTTTTAACTAAACATTAATATAGTGAAAGGCACATAATTTCTATGGACTAGCCAGAGTTTTAAATTATTCTATTCAAGCAGTCATTTAAGTTATCAGTATCTCTTGCTTCAAGTAGAGGCTTGAAATACTGAATTTTTTTCCTTGGTCTATTTGGATATGACGAGGAGACCTGTTCTTGTAAACCCGGTCCTAACACCATCCCAACCTATGGGAAGCTCCGAAGATCGAACGCTTTTTATCCTCTTAAAATAGAAGGATTCATAAAAGCCAAAAGTCAAAATCAAGAAGTCAAAAGTGATATTTTAAGTATTTAAAACTTCTCTCTACAGTAATTTCAGCTTATTGTATGACTTCATCAGTTACAAACCATTTGTGGCATTTTTTAAGTGAAATGGCATAAGCTATTAACTTTCAAAAGCTGTTTACACAGCATTCCGCACCGAAAACCTATTTGCGGAGTATTCCGTAGGAAATGCTAATAGCTAAATGCTTACAATATTATTATAAACCATTTACCGAATAATTAAGGTTTAAAACCTCTCTTTTAAAGGAGAAACAAGAAAAAATTTTCCTTTTATTAAATCCTCTTACTTTTAGGGAGAGGTTATTATCAATTATTGAAATATCATCTAATTTTTAGAAATCACAAATCAATGTGTGGAGTAAGGTGATTTCAGTTATCAGTTATCAGTTGTCAGTATCTCTGCAATAAGGAGGCTTGACATAAGGAATATTCTCTTTTTTTATCCTCTTAAAAGGGGAAGCACATACCCAAAAATTATCGGTGAAAAACAGAAAATTTCAGGTATCCTGAAAAAAACATCTTTTGAACGGCAGATTTACCATAAAAATAATTGTGAAGATTAAAAATTCATAATTAAATTAACGCCAAAATCAAAAACAGCTATTCCCCTTATAATTATTATAATTAGGACTAGAAAAAACTTATTGAAATTACTTTATGACCCTGAAACTATACAACACCCTGACTCGTAGCCAAGAAAATTTTGAATCCCTAGAACCAGGCAAAGTTAAGATGTACTGTTGCGGTGTTACAGTATATGACTATTGCCATTTGGGTCATGCTCGTTCATATATTGTCTGGGACATAATACGTCGATATCTAATGTGGCGGGGCTATCAGGTACGATATGTGCAAAACTTTACTGATATAGATGATAAAATACTGAATCGGGCCAGAGAAACAGGTACTTCTATGGAATCTGTGGCCAAACGCTTCACTGAGACTTATTTTGAGGATATGAAGCGGTTGAATGTGCTAGAAGCGGATGAATATCCTCGGGCAACTCAGACAATAGATGGAATTCAGCAGTTAATCAACGACTTAGAAAAAAAAGGTTTTGCCTATTCTGCGGGAGGGGATGTCTATTATCAGGTGCGGGAATTTACCGAATATGGGAAGTTATCGGGCCGTCGTTTGGGGGAAATGCAAGCTGGAGCAAGTGGTAGAGTTGGGGAAGAAAATTTAGAGACCTCTAAAAAGAAAGACCCATTTGATTTTGCCCTATGGAAAGCAGCAAAACCGGGGGAACCTGCGTGGAATTCTCCCTGGGGACAAGGAAGACCAGGTTGGCATATTGAATGTTCGGCAATGGTGCGAGAGTGTTTAGGAGAGACTATTGATATTCATGGTGGTGGGGCGGACTTAATTTTTCCTCACCATGAAAATGAAGTTGCTCAGTCGGAAGCAGTAACTGGAAAGTCTTTGGCTAAATATTGGTTACATAATGGCTTTGTCACAATTAATGGGGAAAAAATGTCAAAGTCCCTTGGTAATTTTACCACGATTCGGGATTTATTAGACAAACCTGTAGACCCAATGGCTGTAAGAATGTTTGTTTTGACTGCTCAATACAGAAAGCCTATTGATTTTACCTCTGAAGCGATCGCTTCTGCTGAAAATGGTTGGAATACGATTAAGGAAGGTATATTATTTGCTTATCAATATGGTTCTCAATTGGGATGGGAAACGCCAGAAAAAGTATTATCTGAAAAGACAAATTTATTAACTTCTCAAGTCGAACAATTTCAGAAAGCAATGGATGATGATATTAATACTCCTGGTGCTTTAGCTGTTTTATTTGAATTAGCTAAGGAGTTACGTCGAGAGGGTAATATATTAGTACATGAAGGCCAAACTGAAACATCTTTAGAGGAATTACAAAAACAATGGATAACTCTTGTAAAGTTATCACAAGTATTAGGTTTAGAATTTCAACCAAATGCAGAAATTAATGGTGAAATTGGAGGTTTAAGTGATGCTGAAATAGAGTCTTTAATTCAGCAACGTTTAGCAGCAAAAAAAGCCAAGAATTATTCTGAAGCAGACCGCATTAGAGATGAACTACAAAACCAAGGTATTAAACTAATAGATCAACCTGGTGGTGTAACGCGCTGGCATCGAAATTAGGGACCTCCAAATAAAAAATTATCTATTAGCTATGAAAGTAAGGGAGTAGGGAGTAGGGAAAAAATTGAAAAAGTAAGGGAGTAGAGATTAGCTAGTTAAAGATAAAGTATAAAAATTGGGATAATTTATTTTCTGCTATTCCCTTAGTTAATTGATCTTTTCAGTGGTTGGTTTAATACCCTATCGTCAATGGAGGTTCTTTAAATTGCTTGGGGTTATAATACCAATTTGAAAAAAGAATGTTACGAATAGTAATAGGAAGAAAAAGACATATACTGCATTTTTCTTTTGATAAAAAGAATAATTTCTGACCTGAAAAATGGTATTTAAAGCTATTAATTATGACTCCTGACTCCTAATAGATATCCTAACTATTTATAGCAAATATTTATCAATTTGGTATTAAGACATGAAGTGGCGTGTCGTATATATCCATAAGTAATTTTCCATTCTGCTTTCTGCTTTCTTCCTTCTTCAATTACAACTGAAACTAAGCCAGACGAATGTCAAATTTTAACCCGACAAATTATTAATATGAAACCCGAACAAAGGATTTCTATTTCCCTATCTAATATCGTATTAATTATTAGTAGTTTTTTACTACTAATTCTGCTATGGCAAGTGCGAAGTCTAATTGTACTTTTAATGCTTTCAGTAGTTTTAGCTGCATCAATTTCACCATTAGTATACATCACAGAAAAAATGAAACTCCCCCGTTGGTTAGGGGTAGTTATAGTTTATTTAACTCTCATTTCTGGATTGATAAGTATAGCTTTAACTATTGGTCCACCAGTATTCGATCAAATTGAAAGACTTTTACGACAATTACCACTATTTTCTGAGAGTATTGGAGATAATATTGAAGATTTTATTAGTTCCTTCATTCAAAATCCCCCTGAGTGGATTAATCAAATTTTTGATACTAAATCTGTTACCAGTTGGGTAATTCGTTCTAGTCAACAATTATTACTACGCTCTTATAGTTTAACTAAAGGTGTATTGGGAGGAGTAATTAGTTTAATATTAGCTTTATTTATTTCGGGCTATATGTTAGCAGATAGCAAAACTTTGATTAATGGCTTAGTAAAACTTTTTCCTCAACCTTGGGATACAAGACTGGAAAATCAAGTTTTTCCTGTTACTCAAAGAATGGGAGGTTATATTAGGGGACGTATCATAGTTTCTGTCATTCTAGGTATAGCAACTACTACTGGTTTAGGATTTTTAGGATTGCAAGATTTTTCTCTAGGTTTAGGAGCAATAGCTTCTGTTACAAACTTAATCCCTTTTATTGGTCCAATTTTAGGTGCAATCCCAGCTTTAATTGTGGCTATTGCTAAAGGTGGATGGTTATTTTTGTGGGTAATAATTTTGTATTATGTTATCCAAAATGTGGAAACTTATGTACTAGATCCTTTACTGGTTGGTTCTTCTGTTGGAGTACATCCTTTATATCAGTTACTATCAGTTTTAGTGGGAATTCAATTATTAGGAATTATCGGTGCTTTGATTGTTCCACCTTGGTTTGCTGGTAGTGCTGCTTTGGTAGAAAATTTATATTTAAAACCTAAATTAGAAGCAGAAAATATGCAATCCCTAGTTATGAATAATGGCGATCAGAATTCACCACCCGTGACTTCTTGATTTTAGTTTTGAGATGTTATGGCAGAAGGAAGAAAGAAGAAGGCGTTGAATTCTTTACAGTAATACTAAATAATTTGTGATAATTTTATTGCTTCGGTTTTTCTCTTTCTCTGTTCCCTATTCCCTATTGTCTAGTCCTTAAAATCTACAATATTTCACAACTCAAATTAAGATTGCTATAGTATAGTATTTTTATTTGAGATTTCAAGAATTTAAGAATTAATAATTACCTCTTCTTTATCAAAGAGAGGTAATTAGGGTTTGCTTATGGAAGTATTTTGGTAGAGGTAGGAGGACATAGTCAGGAGTCAATCCACCCTTAACCCCTCCCAGGAGGGAAAGTCAGGATAAATGGGAATTCATTAGGAGATAGTCGGAAAAATTGTATAGCCTTGTGCGCAGGCAAGAGGAGGAATAAATTGCCGAGAATATAAGACTTTTAGCTATTTGGCCCCTCCTGCAATTTGTAAATATACCAGCGCTCATTGCTATAAGAGTGATTTTTCTGCCATAATCGTCCCAAAATACTAGCTTTAGCAGCTCTTTACACCGAAAAGCTAACACTTTTTTAGACAAAAAAATGCTACAACCAATATCAGTCAATGCTTTGATATTTAATCAGCAAGCCCTAATTATTAATTATTAATTGTTGAATCTATACCTTTTTCATAGCACTCTGTTTCCACATTCCAGATAAAAACGCCCTATTACTCTAGGGATTTAAAATTCATAAATTTAGTAGTGCTAAAAAAGTAATAATTATTGAAATTTAACCCCTGAAAATTAAATTCAAGGAACATACTAATCAATACCCTTACATCTTGAGAACTACTTATAAATTTAGTCCTTGCTATACTAGCAGTCCTCGTAGCGGTTGTGCAGAAAATATCAGAGAATTGGGATATCCTTGAATTGAAGTAAGATTTTCATACTTTTTACATAGAGTTAGGTAAGATTTACAAATCATTTAGGATTGCTATATAATTGATTGACTACACTCTGTTTACCACATAGTCTTAAATATATTTATGAAGATACTCAAGATTATCAATCCGCATATTTTAGTTGTAGCAAGCAATATAATATAAAAGTAGTAAATATTGACAAGGATGTGGTCATTTCAGTTATCAGTTATCAGTTATCAGTTATCAGTACCTCTGCTTGAAGTCAGAGGCTTGAAATATTGAACTTGATTTTCTAGTCGATTGGATATAGCGAGTTTTCCTCGCCATTCTTTGACCGCTTTTTCATCCATTTCAAAGGGAAGGCTTGAGACCTTATTTTTTGGTCAAGAAAATATTTTGCTCTCTGAAATAATTATGTATAGCTCTATATTTTTATAACAAAACAGCTCTTAACTAGGGAAAATCAGGGGGTAATAAATATTTGTTGGTTATCTTCTCCTGCAGAAAAAAGCAGAAAAAAAATGTCACTCTGTTAAAAGAAATTTCAAAGGAGGTAGAATGCCGATATTATTTCACAAAGAAGGAAAAAATGGTTAAGATTCTCTTAGTTGAAGACAATGAGATGAACCGAGATATGTTATCGAGACGTCTCATACGTAGAGGTTTTGAAGTAATTATTGCTGTTGATGGAATTGAAGGTGTGGAGATGTCCAAATCAAGATCGCCAGATTTAATTTTAATGGACATGAGCTTGCCAGTCTTAGATGGGTGGCAAGCAGCAAAAAAAATTAAAGATAACTCAGAAACTAGCCATATTCCCATAATAGCAATGACTGCCCACGCTATGGCAGGAGACCGAGAAAAATGTATTGCTGCTGGATGCAATGATTATGATACAAAACCAGTAGAACTTCCCAGATTATTAGACAAGATCAAACATCTTACAGGTAAAGAACCAAGGAAATGAAGCATGGCCAGGGAAAGATACTGGTTGTAGATGATAATCAAGTCAACCGAGAGCTTTTGGTACGACGACTTAAGCGAGAGGGCCATTCAATCAGTGCTGCGATTAATGGGTTTCAAGCTCTAGAAATAATACAATCCCAACCGTTTGACTTGGTACTACTAGATATTATGATGCCACAAATGAACGGTTATGAAGTCCTCGAAGCTCTCAAGTCTGACCCTAAACTACGGCATATCCCAGTAATTATGATTTCAGCAGTGGACGATATTGAGAGTATAGTCCGTTGTATTGAATTGGGAGCAGAAGATTATTTGTCCAAGCCTTTTAACCCTATACTGCTAAAGGCGAGGATTAATGCTTGTTTAGAAAAGAAAACACTTCGGGATCAGGAACAAGCATATTTAAAACAACTAGCTGAGGAAAAGCAAAAGTCAGAAAGGCTGTTATTAAATATTTTACCTGAGGCAATTGCCCAACGCTTAAAACAGGGAGAGGAAACTATCGCCGATAGCTTTAGTGAAGTAACAGTTTTATTTGCAGATTTGGTAGGTTTTACCAAAATTTCGGCCAGTTTATCTCCTGCCGAACTGGTAGAGTTACTCAATAGAATTTTTTCTGCTTTTGATGAATTGGCGGACAAGTATGGACTAGAGAAAATTAAAACTATTGGTGATGCCTATATGATAGTAGGTGGACTACCAATTCCAAAAGAGGATCATGCAGAGGCGATCGCAGACATGGCCCTTGAAATGTTAACGGAAATCCAGGAAATTTCTAAAAAAGAAGGTAAGTCTTTGAAAATTCGTATTGGTATTAATACGGGAGCAGTAGAAGCAGGAGTTATTGGGACCAAAAAATTTGCCTATGACCTTTGGGGCGATACAGTAAATACGGCCCACCGGATGGAGTCTCACGGTATTCCGGGTATGATTCAGGTTGCCCAGGCCACTTATGATTGTTTAGCAGACAAATACAGATTTGAAGATCGAGGGACAATTGATGTTAAAGGTAAGGGTAATATGAGTACTTATCTACTTCTGGGTAGAAA
>NZ_CEZPJD010000136.1:0-13355 GCF_983059655.1 Okeania sp. | reverse complement strand
ATTATCAATTATCAATTAATGAAAAGTAATTGACTTTTGTTCCCCCCAAAGTTGGGAGGCCAGGGGGGGCAAAATTCAGTATCAAAAAACTTTTCAGATATACTCTAAAAGTCAAAAGTTAAAAGTGCTGTGTCAGTCTACTACTGCTTGAACTATTTAGAGCTTGCTGATTAAACATCAAAGTTTCTACTGGCAAAGGTTTAAGCCTTTGCAGATACTAATAAAGTACTAACTTTTCGGTGGTAAGAGCTGCAAAAAGCTAGTATTTTGGGATGATTATGGCAGAAAAATCTTGGGACAATTCTTACTCCTACTTGTTCTAAATTCCCAATTCTCCTGTCTCCTATCCCTACAAAAAGACTTTATGAGCGAAACCCTATTTAGCTTCATTTTCATTGCTGTTTGTGTAGCATTCTGTAGAGAAATCCTGACCACTAATAGCTGAATACTTACCTATAAATAGTGCTTTGATTGAAATTTTGAAGGTTAAAATTGTCAGTTTTTAATAGATAAGCTGTTGTGCATTTAAACAACTTATTTGCTATGTACCTAATATAAATTACAATTCCTATTACTTCTGACTTGCTAAGGTGTATTTAAAATGCATCTTAGCTTATCTCCAATCATAAAAAATAAAATAAATTATCACACAGAAATTATCAATTCTTTCTCCTACTTTCTACTCCCTACTAACTCTCTTCTGGAGATATCTAACTATGAAAAGAGCCATCCCAACAAAAGCTTTTTAGCCCACTCTGCTGTAAAATCAAAATGACTATCATTTGGTAACTTACAAGTATACCAAAATATCTACCAAAAAATATTTATTATGCCAAAAACTCATATTATTGGTCTCGGAAAATCAGGTGTTGCTGCTGCGCGACTGCTAAAGAAAAATGGTTGGGAAGTGGAACTTAGCGATCGCAACACATCCGAATCTCTTGAAAAACAGCAACAAAAATTAGCTCAAGAAGGTATTACTGTTAAATTAGGTTATTCATTTGAACCAGAAACATCTTTAGATTTAGTAATTGTTAGTCCTGGTGTCCCTTGGGATCTACCTTCACTCCAACGTGCCAGAGAAAGTGGAATTGAAACTATTGGAGAAATGGAATTAGCATGGCGATATCTCAAATCTTCCCCTTGGGTAGGCATCACTGGCACTAATGGCAAAACTACTACCACTGCTTTAATTGCTGCAATTTTTAAGACCGCAGGATTCAATGCCCCTGCCTGTGGTAACATTGGCTATGCTGCTTGTGAATTAGCTTTATTAGAAACTCCGCCAGATTGGATAATTGCAGAAATTAGCAGCTATCAAATAGAATCATCTAGCACTCTTGCACCTCAAATTGGCGTTTGGACTACTTTAACCCCCGATCATCTGAGTCGCCACTATACAATAGAAAATTATTTTAATATCAAAGCATCTTTATTAAATCGCTCTCAAATACAAATTTTCAATAGCGATGATTCGTATATACGTCAAAATGCAATTAACCTTGGACATAATGCCCACTGGACAAGCATCAAAGGTAAATCTAACTTAATGGGAGATACTGCCAAAGGAATTTACATTGAGGATGGGTGGGTAGTAGCATTTGGGGAAAAAATAGTTTCTGTAGAGTCGCTACGAATGTTGGGAAATCATAATCAGCAGAATTTATTGATGGCAGTGGCAGTAGCGAAATTAGCAGGAATAGAAAAAGAGGCGATCGCTGAAGCAGTAAAAACATTTCCTGGTGTACCCCACCGTTTAGAATATATTTGCACTTGGAATGGAGTAGATTTTCTCAATGATAGTAAAGCAACAAATTATGATGCAGCAGCAGTTGGTTTAAGTGCTGTACCAGGGCCTGTATTATTAATTGCTGGTGGTGAAGCTAAACAGGGTAATGATAACGACTGGTTACGACGAATTAAAGAAAAAGTTGCTGCTGTTTTATTAATAGGTAATGCTGCTGAGACTTTTGCAAAAAGACTACAAAAAATTAACTTTCATAATTATGAAATAGTAGGAGAAATGGAGCGAGCAGTAATTAGAGGTGCAGCATTAGCAAAAAAGTATGATGCAAAAGTTGTATTATTGTCTCCTGCTTGTGCAAGTTTCGACCAATATCAAAATTTTGAACAACGAGGCGATCGCTTTCGAGAGTTGTGTTTGCAACTTATTAGTTAAGGAATAGGAAATAGATCAAAAAACAAAAATTGTGGGTTTTAGGTTTAGGGTTTCAAAAATCAATAATTAATAATTACCTATACTTAAAATAAAAGGATTGAGTAAAAGCGTTTGTTTGATTTATTTCTTCTTTAATTCATAAGATTTCAACTGTAATTCTTTGGTAAAGGGGTGAGATTTTAATATTGAATTAAACATAAAAAAAGGAGAGATAATTTTATGTCAAATTTAACGGTTAAAGATTTAAAAAAGTTGCAAGTAGACTATCCAGATTATCGGATGGAATTAGTCAGTGGAGAAATTATTGTTATGAGTCCTTCTGGTTTAGAATCAGATGAAGTAGCAGCAGAGATAGTTGCTCAGTTACGAAACTGGGTACGACCTCGGAAATTAGGTAGAGTTATTGCTTCTAGTGGAGGCTTTCGTTTACCGAATGCAGATAGAGATATTCGCACACTAGATGCTTCTTTTATTCGTGCAGAAAAATTACCCCGCCCCACAGAAGATTATATAGAATTAGTTCCCGACCTAATTTTTGAAGTTAAATCTCAGAGCGATAAATTAGCAAAATTGCTTGAGAAAATACAAGACTTTCTAGAATTAGGAACTATTGTCGGTGTATTAGTAGACCCCCGCAGTCGGACAATGGAAGTTTATCGGTTTATGAGAGAAAAAATTGTCCTCAGAGATGGGGATGTTTTAGAAGTAGCAGAAATATTGCCTGGATGGAAATTACCTGTAGCAGAAGTGTGGGCACCAGAGTTTGAGTAATACCATTTATCAAAAACTTTTCTACATTTTATGATATCTATCCATACGTTCAGTTTCTGCCTTCGCACAATTAAAAACCAACACTTTAATACCCTGTATTAAGAGACCACACTAGCTAATTAGAGATAAATACAAAATTTATGAAAAACAGAAAATTATCGTTATTCTCTGATTAAGTCAATGCTCCGATACTACCGGACATGATATAATTTAGTAGCGTCAACAAAAAAATACTTTTAGGAAATTTACCCTCACCCATGCAGTTGCAACGTCAGTTTAGTGGACAACTCATCACATTAGACACCCAAAACTCGATTGGTGGCGGTGGGGAAGGCCGTATCTATCCTGTACTCCAAGACCCTTCATTAGTGGCCAAGATTTACCATAAACCCACAGATGAAGATGCTGATAAACTGACTGTGATGTTCTCTCATCCACCAGACGCACCGATGGCAGCCGGACATTCAGCGATCGCATGGCCTGTAGACCTACTACACACTCCCAACAGTAAACAGAAAATCATCGGTTTTCTAATGCCCCGTGTTTTTAGAGCTGAACCGATACATATATTCTATAATCCTAGAAACCGTAGAGAACAAAAACCTCTGTTTAACTATCGTTATCTTCACCGCACAGCTCGTAATTTAGTAGCAGCAGTTAATGCTTTACACAAGAGTGGTTATGCTATAGGCGATCTCAATGAGTCAAATATTTTGGTAACAGATACTGCTTTAGTGACGTTAGTGGATACAGACTCATTTCAAGTGTGCGATCCCTACACTCTAGAAGTTTATCGTTGTCCAGTGGGAAAACTAGAATTTACACCCCCAGAATTACAAGGTCAAAGTTTTCGAGAAGTAGATCGTCTACCAGAACATGATTTATTTGGGGTAGCGGTGTTAATATTTCAGGTTTTGATGGAGGGCACTCACCCGTTTGCTGGAGTTTATCAAGGTAAAGGTGAACCACCCAGTCTTGAAGCTCGAATTAAAGCAGGTCATTTTCCATACAGTAAAAAGCGAGTTCCCTATCGCCCAACGCCACTTGCACCAGATTTTAAGATTTTGCATCCCAGTATACAAGAATTGTTTATTGATTGTTTTGAAAAAGGGCATGAACATCCTCAAGAGCGTCCAGATACTAAAATTTGGTTGCAGGCGCTACGAGAAGCAGAAGATAGCTTGATAATTTGTCAAAAAAATCATCAGCATTTGTATAGTAATCACTTAAAATCTTGTCCGTGGTGCGATCGCACAAAAAAGTTAAAAGGGCGCGATCCTTTTCCATCAAGAGAAGCAGTACGAAATAAGAAACATCTGCAACCAGCTCAACCGAAACAACGAAAATTATTGTCTTTGGGTGAGCAAAAAACTACTACTCCCCGAAAACCAGCACCGCCAAAACCCATTATTATTAACAGAAAAATGGGTCAATATCAACCTTTATTAACACCTATTTTGACTAAAGCTAAACCACCATCATTACCAATAATTCCTCTACCAGGTGGTGGAAATGGTTTTACTGGTATTGCTAAAGATGCTATGTGGGGTAGCCTTTGGGGAGTATTGTGTGCAGCAGCAGTAGCAGGTCTAGTGTTAGGAATAATTAAAGGTAGCCTTGCAGTTTTTGGTGGTACGATTGTGGGAATGTTATGGGGCAGTTTTTTTGCTTTAGCTTGGCAATATATTATTCCTGTGGGAATGTCTGGTGGTAGTTTAGGTTTAACTGGAGCATTTTGGGGAGGGTTTATTGCAATTGCTATTAGTGGTAGTGTATATGGAATTGGCAATCGTATGGAGTCATTTGGGCAAGCAGTTTTATTTGGAGGATTTTTAGGTACTATTTGGGGTATTTTTTGGAGTGCTTTTAAACCACCTTTAACATTGCCTGGGCCTGGACGAGTTTGGGGAAGACGTGGTTTGTTTTTAGGTGCTATTTGGGGTACTTTTTTGGGAACAGTTATTGGGGCAGTTTTAGCTGGTGCTTTTGTGTTTCAGGAAAGTATGAACGAGAATAGTAATACTTGGCAGGAATTAGTATCAATATTTCTAAGTAGTATGATTCCAGCAATAGGTGTAGGTGCAATGGGTGGGATTATAGGTGGTGCTTTTTTAGGACCAATTTTAGGTGCGCCAACTTTATCTTTACCAAAAAAATTATCAGGGTTCAGAGGTGCTTTTTTAGGTGGAACTTGGGGGTGTTTTTTGGGAGTAATTATTGGGGTGATTTTGGGTAGTATTTTACCGCAACTTTGGTCGATAGATTTAGTTAGACTTATGCGAATTGATCAAGATTTTACTGTTATACTTTCAACAATTTTTGGTGCTGGTTTGGGTGCAATTGCTGGCTGTTTTTCTGGAGCAACTTGGGGAGGTATGGGGAAATGGTAAAAAAATGGTGGTGGTAGGACACGGAGACGCGGAGACATGGAGACGCGGAGATGGGAGAACAGGCAATGGTTTCGGTCATTTTATGTGAAGAAATTTTCTGCTGAAATTCAAGAAAATTTCAGTAATATCATGTCCGGTTGAATACTTATCAATAACTGAGGAGGAGTCAGGAGTTGTAGTGGCGATTTCCTGCGGAATGCTGCGCAAACGCGAATCGCCACTACAGGAGGGAAGAGGAGAAAATTTTAAGGTATAAAGAGGAACAAGTTTTTTTATCACTAATCATCCGGACATGATATAAATTGATGCCAATAAGAGCCAATAACTTAGGAGATAAATTGAATATAAAAAGTTCCATAGCCTTAACTATACTGACTTTTAGCTTTATTCTAGCAAGCCCTAATTAAACGCACATGATATTAGACCTTCTACCTTTTTGAAGATACAGCAAATTCCAAGTATATGAAGTACAGATATTAATAATTAAATCCTATCAGTGCGAGCATCTTGCTCGCGTAGGTGTACTTCATCAAAGTGGAATACGCTGTATAATAAATAAAAATTCACTGATAATTTGTTTATGACCATATCACCCCCACCGAAAAACTCAGAAATAATCCCAAATATAGAGGAAATAGAAAGTTATTTTTTACAAAAAGTTATAGCTCCTATAGCTAATGAAATAGATAGCGATCGAGAAACATTAAAAACAGCTTTAATGGCTTTAGGAAAATCGGGATTATTAGGACTAAAAATTCCGCAAAAGTGGGGTGGTTTAGAATTCAATCAGCAAGATTTTTTTAATTATCAATTACTCATAGCAAGATATTCTGGTGCATTAGCTTTTCTCCAAACTCAACATCAAAGTGCAGCAGCAATGTTAGCATCAAGTCAAAATACTCAATTACAACAACAATATCTACCTTATTTAAGCCATGGCAAAATCTTGTTAGGAATAGGCTTTTCTCAACTCAGACGTTCCGGAGAAGCACCTGTAAAAGCTTTCCCGACTACAGGTGGATACTATATAGAAGGAATTGTACCTTGGATAACTGGGTGGGGTATATTTCAGGAATTTATTCTTGCAGCAAAATTACCTGATGGCAAAGCAGTTTTTGGTGTACTTCCTTTTGTTGAAACCACTAAATTAAATGGCAGTATTACTTTCTCAGAAATAATGCCTTTGTGCGCTATGACTTCAACCAATACTGTTAGTGCTACAGTAAAAAATTGGTTTTTACCTGATGAGCAGGTAGTTTCTATCAAACCTGTAAATTGGATTAACAGCAACGATAGACAAAAAGTTCTATATTTTAGTGCTTTTGCTTTAGGATGTGCTTTAGCAGGTATAGATATTATGAAGGAAATATCAAAAACGAAACTTCTTCCTTTTATCCCAAATGCAATTTCTTCCTTACAAACTGAGGTTGATAGATGTCGAAATGCCATAGAAGAAGCCAATAAAAATCCTGATACTGATTTTGCCGAAAAACTCCACCTCAGAGCAACAGCTATTAATTTAGCCCAGCGTTGTGCTGCTGCTGCTGTTACTGTTTCTAGTGGTGCAGCTAATCACAAAAACCACGGAGCGCAACGGGTTTATCGTGAGGCTTTAGTATACACAGTTTCAGGTCAAACTACAGATATTATGGAAGCTACTCTCAAATGTTATAGCAGGGAACAGGGAATAGGGGGAAAAAATTTCCCTGTCTGAGGTTCACCATCAGCACAAGTACTAATGGTATAAATATCATTTTGAAAATTGCCTATTTCCTAATCATAATAATCTGTAGAGACGTTGCATCCAACGTCCCTACCTATTCCCTACTCCCTACTCCCTAAATAGGGTTTGCTGATTAAATATCAAATAATTACCAGATAAAGGTTTTAGCCTTTTTAGGTATTGAAAAAATACATGGTTTTCAGCTCTTCATGCTCAAAAAGGAGCGCACTTTTAGCGCATAGTTGGGCAAAAAAATTCTCCCCTACTCCCCTACTCCCCCGCTCCCCTACTCCCTACCCCCTACTCCCTACTCCCTACTCCCTACTCCCTAAATAGATTCCAATGACACCCCTAACCATCCTGCAAAGTTTTCTGCTTGTTTATATGTAGGATTTTTCACTGGTATCACTTGGTAATTACTAGGAGTAGGAGCTGCTAAAGTTACCTTATGGGTTAGAAGTCGATCCTGATGAAAAACCGTCACTTCAATTGAATCTCCTGGTTGATAATCTTTGAGGCGATCGCTCAACTTATCAGCACCTACCCGAAAACCATCTATTGCCAATAACTCATCACCCGCATCCAATCCCGCCAACTGTGCTGGCCCTTGTGCTGCAACAAATTTAATTATTTCTTTGCCATTGTTAGTAGCGACATTCATACCTAAATCGGGCCATTTATTGTCTTCTCTCTTAAGTCTTAATCCAAAAGGTCTGAGATACTCATCAAAAGGCAACTCATCTAAACCATGAATATACCTCTCAAAGAAATCATCCAAATTTAGTTCTGCTACTTCTTCAATTACACTTTTCAGTTGTTCAGGAGTAAAGCCTATTTCTGGTTTACCAAACTTCTCCCACATTTGGCGCATTACATCATCTAACGAGCATTGATTTTGATGTTTTTCCCTAATTAATAAATCTAGCAATAAAGACACCATCTCTCCTTTTAAATAATAGGAAATCTGGCAATTATTGCTATTAGCATCCCGACGATAAAGTTTAATCCAAGCATCCCAACTAGACTCACTTAGGGGTTGTACCTTTCGTCCTATTGTTTTTAGCAGAAGTGTAATTTCTTTCCCTAACCCTTGTAAGAAGGCTTGAACATCATAAACACCAGCTCTTAAAGGAATTAATAAGTCATAATAGCTAGTTGTTCCCTCACAAAACCATAGAGAAGGAGTATAGTTTTCCTGTTCATAATTAAATACTTCTAGAGCTTTAGGTCGAATGCGCTTAACATTCCATAAGTGAAAAAATTCATGGGCGACTAATTGCATGAAGCGATCGCGTTTTTCCTTACTCCTAAAACTGAATCTAGGATAATTTAAAGTACAGCTAAATTTATGCTCTAAGCCACCAAACCCCTGTCCAGATAGATGCAATAGAAATAGATATTTTTCATAAGGTAAACCACCAAAAAACTTTGCTTCTACATCAATAATTTTTTTAATATCTGGAATTAACTTTTCTGGTTCCGCATTACCTTTGCCCCAAATAGCTAACTGATGTGCTTTTCCTTGTACTTCAAATTGATATAATTGATGAGTACCTATTTCAAAAGGACTATCTACTAAAGTATCAAAATCTACTGCCTCAAATGTATGATAAGAGTCTGGAACTTCTGGTAAAGAAGTCGCTACTTTCCAATCAGGTTTAGGTGGAATAATTTTTATCCAAATCGAATTTTTCTCAGCTCCAGGAATGTCAAAAAACAAAGCTGCACCATTAAAATAACCATGCGTAGAGTCCAAATGATTAGTGCGTACTGTTAATTCATTTGCAAATATCCTGTACTGTACTATTACTTCAGAGCTTCCTGAAGTTTCTATTTGCCAATGATTTTTACTGAGCTTTTGCCAATGTAAAAAACTTTCATTTTCACTATAAGCACAAAAATCTTGTAAATGTTTAGCATATTCTCTAACTAAGTAAGAACCTGGCGTCCATACTGGCATCTTTAAATCCAGTTTTTGAGCTTTTTGTAATGAAGAAGATAGCTGTTCAACTTGGACACGCAAACTAACCTCAAACAGATGAGATTCTGGATGAGGCATAAATACTTGATATTGAATTGCTGGTTTTTTTATAGTGGGACTGAGGGACACTGCTCTAGCTTCAGTCATGGTTATTTATGTTTGATATGAACTATTTCCATTTAATTTTAGTATATACATTTCTTCTTAATCCCTCAAAGGTTAATAAACATTATTTATCAGGCAAAATTAGAGATTTTTTTTGCTTTTTGACTGAATTTTTAATGTGTCAAATATTATTATTCATCTAGTTTTTAGTCAACTATTATTGCTCTATCGGTAAGCATTTCCTGCGGAATGCTGCGCAATAGGCTTTTAGCTGTTTTATCAATAATGAATATATACTGCTTAAAGTCAAGGTTAGTTTTTTTCCAATACTTTGAATTCTCCTTAAATCTCTCCATACTAATTCCTGTTATCAAGGCAATGAATTAATATTAATAGCTGATAGCTGACCGCTGATAGCTTAATGCTTCTTAAGTCTATTGACTTGCTAAATGCATTAAATGTTTGAGATTAAGTAAGTGAATTATCTGATTTTCTGTATCTCTATTCATCCATCCCTTAGCCTCTAGTTTTTCCATTATTTTACTAGCTTCTTCAATTGTTATATCTGTAACATCAGCTAAATCTTGGTCAGAAATATTAAATATTTCAGAAGTCTTTTCTGTGGTCTGACCGTAATTTTCTACTAATTCTGCTAATGTATTAGCCAGTTTGACTGCAGGGGGTCTATGGCGCAGTTGATAACGAATATTTGTTTGCCTGAGACGTTTGACCATAAGTTGAAGCATTCGATGATGTAACTGAGGGTCTTTGAAGAGAGTTTGAATAAATCTTTGAGCTGAAATACTAATTAAACGTACTGGTGATAAGGCAACAACATCATTTGAGCGTGGTGACTCATCTAGAATAGCCATTTCTCCAAAAAAATCTCCTCTCCCTAGAATAGCCAGTGCCACTGAGTTGTCAGGGGACAATCTGCGTCTAACTTTGACCCAACCGGATACCACGAAGTAAACTGCATTACCCCAAGCATCTTCCATGAGGACTACTCTATTTGAGGGGTATTCGTGTTTTACTGCAACTGAAAGTAGCCATTCCAAGGTTTCTGGGTTTGCTCCCTTAAACAGAGGAAAAAGCTCGCTGAAAGCTTCTGTCTGCATGAAAATTAGTGCTATTGATCGTATCTAGATATTGTTAAACTCTACAGCTATCATACTGGAGTTTTTCAGTTAAGCCAAATTATATTTTTATTCTTTATTATCTCTAGTAAGCTTGATTAAATAAAAAAAAGTTTATTATAATATCATTATTCTTTGTTTATTGCAAACTTATAGCAGTTTTCGAGCCTTGGAGGTACTAAAGTTTTATTAATCTAGGCAACAGGGAACAGCTATTAAAAATAGCCTTACCGAAAAGGAGAAACAGGAAAAAATTTTCCTTTGAGAAATCCTCTTCTTTTTAAGGAAAGGTAATTATTAATTATTAATTGTTAAAATTCCCTCTTCCTTCTGCCAAACAAAGCAACTAAAAAAACGGGCTAACCCGGTCTTGGTTAACCCGCAAACTTGGGAACGCACAAATAAATTACTTCTGCACAACCAACTTGACATTAGCGTTTTGCAGACCACGTTGCTTAACAGCAGCTAAAGTCTTGTTAACAGCATATTTCTGATTGATGGAGTTGATCAACTCTGTTTGATTGTGCTTTTTAGCAACACCCCAGAGGTCAGCGATGAGGTCAAAAGAACCATCACTATTGGAAGACCAACCTAAATCATATTCACCTTCGAGAACAGCAACGATATCTGAACGTACACGTTGGCCATTATAGCCACGAACATCAGCGTTAGTTTTAACTGTGATGCCCAAATCACGTAGAGAAGCTTTTAAGATTTCAGAATCAGTGATTTTGGTACGCAGTGTGCTGAAGTGAGACATTCGAGTTTCCTCCTAATTTTAAAACTGAAAACAGAAACAACAACGGTTTTTATGAAACATTACCACTGCTCAGAATCGTTCAGTTGATCTAGAGTCAAAGTGGTTTTTTTTAGGCACTGCTAGTAACTTTATCGAGATTACTAGCCTTTACTCCTGTTTGGACCAGGAGAAAGCTTTTAGAACTCCAGTCTTTGATACTCGGCGACTGAAGCTGCAGCAGGCCGCGCACGTTGTCTTGCCCAATCTCGTAGTGCAGTCACTTGCTCTGTCATGGTCTTCGACAACGGTAGTGTAGATTTAATGGCGGCAATAATATCTAGCTGTGTAAATTCTCTATCTTGAGCAAATGCCTCATACATAGCAGCGATAATGGCTTGCTCTATTTCTGCACCTGAAAAGCCTTCGGAAACATTAGATAATTGATCTAGATCGAAGCGTTCTATTTCTCGACGTCTTTTTGCTAGGTGAATTCTGAATATATCTTGACGTTCCTCTTTATTTGGTAAATCTACAAAGAAAATTTCGTCAAATCTACCTTTTCGTAAAAACTCTCCCGGTAAACGTTCTACTCGGTTGGCAGTTGCCATCACAAATACTGGGGAAGTTTTTTCTTGCATCCAAGTCAGGAATGAACCAAATATTCTACTGGAAGTTCCTCCATCAGAGTCGGCCGAACCAGTACTACCAGCAAAAGCTTTATCCAATTCATCTATAAATAGTATAGCTGGTGATATTGACTCGGCTGTTTTTAGAGCATTTCGTAAATTAGCTTCAGAACGTCCTACCATTGAACCATCGTAGACTCGCCCCATATCCAAGCGTAATAACGGTAAACCCCAAAGTCGAGATGTAGTCTTTGCTATTAAAGATTTCCCGCATCCAGGTATCCCCAGGATTAACATACCTTTTGGCTGAGGTAGGCCATATTCTCTAGCTCTCTCTGTGAAAGCATCAGAACGTTGTCTTAACCAATGTTTAAGCTCTTCTAGCCCACCTACAGCATTAATAGTTTCATCCTCTTCGATGTACTCTAATATGCCGTTACGCTTGATTAGCTGCTTTTTCTCAGACAGTACAATCTCAACTTCTTGTTCGGTCAGACGTCCTGCTGTTACTTGAGCTTTGCGATATACTTTTTCAGCCTCATCTTTCGTGAGACCCAAAGCTGCTTTTAGGAGCTTTTCCCTCGTTTCTGTAGAAATGTTACGTTTCCCTAAATGTTGTGACAAGACTCTATTCAACTCCTTCATATCTGGCAGTGGAAAGTCAAGTACAACTACTTCTTTTTCTAGTTCTATCGGAACATTCTGCACTGGGGACATCAATATAATTGTTTTATTTGTGCCCTTGAAACTAGCGATCGCATCCCTTAACCACCTAGTAACTGGCGGTGAGTCAATAAATGGATGTAAGTCTTTGAATATATATATTCCAGAGTTATTGTTAGCATCCCGCTGTCTGATTACCCACTCTATAGCTGCCTCTGGTGAGACTGTGTTATGTTGAGTAGTGTTTTTGCTTTGACCATACTCTACTATTCCGTGAGTTACTGTCCAAACAAATACTTTTTTCTGAGACTGAGGCTTAAGTTGAGCGATCGCTGCAATTGCCTGTTCTGAACGTTCTTCCTCGGATGTTATGAGGTAGATCAGAGGATATTGAGCTTGGATGAGAATGTTAATTTCTTCTTTCATAGTCCTCGATCAAATAAAAACGGTACAATTGATTACGGCTTAATTGAGTTTACGATTGCTGTCCTTAGCAGTATGACGATTAGTTATTCAGATGATTTAACTATCGTAACCTTCTACTGCTGCATAGTCGTCAGATGTAGCTGTTTATACATTTATCAGCAGGGAACTAACTCTTGTTCTCCCGGTTGAGCTTCAGATTTTTCTGTTTCCGGAGTTTCCTTTACTGGAATATTTTTGTCTGCCAATAGACTTGGCTGATTTTTTAAGGAGGCCAGTTCTCCTTCTCGCATCACAACTGAACTCGTACATTCTGGACAAGTATATACCCGGTGGGTTTGTCCGTAATTTGAACTTGCTTCATCAACCACTTCTGGGTGTTCTAGATAGAAACTGATAGCTCTTTGTGCTATTGATGACATTGGTTCCGAGTCAACTGCTGCCCTAATTTTGAGCTTGCGATGCAGTTCTGGTTGGATATATAACGTAATTTTTTGCTTGTCTTGCATATGACAGTCAACTTGTTTACCCGGGTATGTATATTACATTAACTACTCTTCTAGAGAATGTCAAGCAGTTAAACTGTTTTAACTCCAATATTGTAACATTTGTTTACATA
>NZ_CEZPJD010000135.1:0-13423 GCF_983059655.1 Okeania sp. | reverse complement strand
TCTTGATTATTAACTGGAGGATTAAAAGTACTTGTTTGAGCAATACTTTCTTCATCCAATTCAGAACTACTGCCTAATTCTTGATTATTAACTGGAGGATTAAAAGTACTTATTTGAGCAATATTTTCTTCATCCAATTCAGAACTACTGCCTAATTCTTGATTATTAACTGGAGGATTAAAAGTACTTGTTTGAGCAATACTTTCTTCATCCAATTCAGAACTACTGCCTAATTCTTGATTATTAACTGGAGGATTAAAAGTACTTATTTGAGCAATATTTTCTTCATCCAATTCAGAACTACTGCCTAATTCTTCAGCTACTGAAAAATCATCATTGTCGTTAGTAGTAGTTGTTATTTGTGGTGTTAAAACTGTTTGAGATGGAACTGTAGTAGAATTTTCTAAGACTTGTCGTCCAGACTCTCCTATAATAGAAGTCGGTGGTACAACTTGATTTGCTTCAATATCATTTTCTAGAATCGTTGCCACTGAACCAATACAAGCATTAGCCCCTATTTTACTCTTACCAACTACTAACACTCCCGCACCAATAGTGACTCCTGACTCAACTTCAATGTTGCCCTGGTAAGCATGAAGAATAACCCCCATACCAATACAAACTCCTGTAGCAATAACTATCTGACAACCAGCAGCAGCTTGGAGAATGACACCAGGTGCGATCGCCACATTCGGCTCAATTTTTACATCACCACTAACAAAAGGCTCAGTATTTTCAATAGGTTGTAGTGGTGTGAACTGCATAAATACTCCTTTCAACTATCGGACTGAAAGCCATTTCAGTTATCAGTTATCAGTTATCAGTTATCAGTAACTCATCCAATAGGGAGATAAGAAAATACTGAAATTGACTTTCTATTGGTCTCATGGATATGGCGAGATTTTCTCGCCATTCCTAGACCGCTTTTCATCCTCTTAAAAGGTGAGGATATTGACCTTACTTTTTGGTCTAAAGTTCAAAAAAGTTGTGACTTTTGACTTTCTGGTTTTTTCTTTACTTAGCCTTACCGTTAGGTTGCTGAATAATCATTTCTAAAACACGGCGTTTAGCTTGAGTATCGATACCAATTAAGCGGACATATTCTCCCTCGTGTTGAGCTAGAGTTTCCTCAATAGCTGGGAAAACATCAGCATCACGTTTGCCATTAATTTGAGTATCCGTTTTCCAAGAACTGGTCTTGAAACGACGTTGATCTGCATACTCTGTACCTATTTTGTAGCCACTTGCAATCAAAGAGCGGACTTGTTCCACAACCTCTTGAGTTAGCTTCTGAGTACTAGCAGTAGCTGTTACACTACTATATGATGGTTGATAACTATTGCCTACTCCGTTGGAAGTAGTAGCTTGAGCTGTAGCAACTCCTTGGCGTTTGCCATTTGGCTCCTGAATTAATACTTCCAACACCCGACGTTTGGCAACAGGATCGACACCAATTAAACGTACATATTCCCCACTATACTGTACCAAAGCTGCTTCTAATTCTTCTATTGCTTGTGGAGTAGTCTGTGCCGAAATGGGAGCGCTCTGCCAAGAGCTAGTCTTAAAGCGACGTGCATTAGCATGTTCTATGCTGATGCGATATCCTTGATTAAATAGTGAACCCACTTGAGCTAAAACGTCCTGACTTAATCCTGTATTCGCACTACCTTGACTTGATACACTGGTTTGAGCAGTATTATAAATAGGAGGTTGACTATTGCCTACTCCATTAGAAGCTGTAGTAACTCCTTGGCGTTTGCCATTTGGCTCCTGAATCAATACTTCCAACACCCGACGTTTGGCAACAGGATCGACACCAATTAAGCGTACATATTCACCACTATATTGTGCCAAAGCTGCTTCTAATTCCCCTATTGCTTGTGTAGCATTCTGTGCCGAAATGGGAGCGCTCTGCCAAGAGCTAGTCTTAAAGCGACGTGCATTAGCATGTTCTATGCTGATGCGATATCCTTGATTAAATAGTGAACCTACTTGAGCTAAAACTTCCTGACTTAATCCTGTATTCGCACTACCTTGGCTATTTGCAGGGGTTTTAGCAGTGAAAGAGGCTCCAGCAGATTGCTTAATAGGGCGATCGCCTGGTTGTTGAACTAATGTTTCTACAACACGACGTTTAGCAACAGGATCAACGCCAATCAAACGTACATATTCACCACTATGTTCTGCCAAAAACTGTTCTATAGCTGGTAATACTTGTGAGGCACTGGTTTCTGAAATAGTCGGACCATTTTGCCAAGAGCTAGTTTTAAAGCGACGTTCATTGGCATACTCAGTGCTAATTTTGTATCCTTGAGATAGCAAAGAGTTTACTTGCTCTGCAATTTCTGGAGTTAATCCTGTAGTATTTGTGGTAACAGATTGACCACCAAAAGCAGGGGGAACACTATAATTACCAGTAGTCGATTTTTGAGGAATTTTTTTGCCGTCAGGCCGTTGAATCATAATTGGAGAAACTCGGCGTTTGGCTTTGGGATCAATACCAAACAGACGTACATATTCTCCAGCATGATCTTCGACACAAGCTTCTAGAGCTGCTACTACTTCTGAAGAATTTTTGCTTTGAATTGGAGAGCAAGTACTCCAGGAACCAGTTTTGAAGCGACGAACATCAGCGTGTTCTGTGCCAATATCGTATCCTTGGGATACTAGCTGTCTTACTTGAGCAACTACTTCTGGGGTTAAAGAACCAGTTGCCGCTGAAGATTTGTAACTGTAACCGTTACCGTTACTGTAATTACTATTCATGTCATTTTTAATAGGTTTAATACAGGAGACATTTTTTGCACAGAGATAACCTTGTCGTAAAGATTCGTTAATTCCCACCACATGATGGCTAAATTCCATATCTGCTGGTTGTACGTCTGGCAAACGATCTGCTTGCTGTTGATTTGTAATAACTGCTCCTGAAGGTACATACTTACCGGGAGCAATTTCTACGTCTTGGATGAGAGCATGGAGCATCACGATACAGCCTTCACCAATACGGGCATTAAATACTGTAGAGCGAAAGCCGATAAAAGACTCATCTCCGATATAGCAGGGGCCGTGAATTAGGGCTTTGTGAGTGATAGAAACATCTTTACCTATCCATACAGAATAGCTTTGGTTGTCGTCTCCTACTACTCTTCCTTGTTCTAGGCCGTGAATTACTACTCCATCTTGGATATTGCTTCCTGCGCCGATAAAGAAGGGAGTACCTTCATCAGCACGAATGGATGTACCGGGAGCTACTAATACATGGGCTCCCATGCGAACATCTCCAATAACATTAGAAAAGGAGTGAACATAAGAGCTACTATCTATCTTTGGCTGTGCCAAATTTTTTGACCAGGGGGTTGGTGGAGCCGCTTCGTTGCGGTGTGGCATATTTTTTTTCTCCTTCAGCTAAATGTTGGATGTTAGTGTATTAAATAAATTTCTTGTATGGCGATGTGCGCTGGCATGCATATTTACAAATGGTAGGAACTGTCCATCTTATACTATCAGCTTTTTATTCCCCCTATTGCCTCTCTTGGTAAGCATTCCGCAAGTTAGCTGGCGGCGATGCGGGGTCTGACCGCTATTGCCTATTGCCTGTTGCCTGCGCGCAGCGCTATAGTTCAAGATTTCAACATCCAACAGTTCAAGCTATTGTTAATTAATTGACTGTTCAACGATATTGGTCTTTTTTACTGTAGATCATGCGATTGTCCACCGCGATCGTGTCAATAATTGCGACTACTCTGGCATCTATAGGCAGTTGTTCGCTACGAGGTATTTCACGAGCTGCTCCGCCACGACTAACCAAAACCCATTCATCTATTCCAGCTCCGACATTATCGGCAGCTACTTCATATTTAGGCAGTGCATGGCCTTCTTTGTCTATGAATTGCAGCAGAAGTAGCTTTGTTCCTTGTAAGCTAGGCTCTTTTTGGGTGCTGACAACAGTGCCACAAACTTTGGCAATTTGCATGATCTCTTAATTTAATGACATGATTTCAGATATTAGATTTTAGATTGAAACTTGAAAAGTTGTTTTTCACTCTTAGTTTGATTATGTGCTATAATTTATTCACTAATGGTCGCTAGTATTCCCTTATTTCTACTCAGAAGTGCCAATTTTTTCTAGTCTGTAGAATATCACGCTCATGCCTGACTGCAATAACATATCCTTCAGCTTTCAATAAATATTCACTGATAATTACTGAGGACTTTGATAAATTAATTGCTGCATCTTAGAGATATTTATCGCATCTGAAAAATTGCAGCTTTCAGTAGTCAGACTAAAAACAGAAACTATTTTACGGTTCCAAACTCAGAGTTGAGGATTAAATAAACTCTAGAGGTTTATGAATGGAAATATATCTGTTGACGGTATACTCCATTTAACTCTTGATAGATAATAAAATCCTCACTCCCACCGAGCACAGCTTTTAAAAGTAGGAAATTTACCGAATAATTAATAATTAAATAATTCTGGTTTAAAGCCGACCTTTTTAAGGGGAAAAAAAGAAATAACATTTCCTTATATTCAATTCCGTAACGGTTTTAATCAGAGGTAATTATCAATTATCCATTATCAATTAATGAACTACTGCTGTTTTACTCTAGGAAACACTTTCTAGCTAGGTAAATTATCTTTTTCAGTTCAATCTCAAAACCTGCTATCCGCAATCAAGTTATGGTCTGTTTACTGGACGAACAGCGTTTGTGCTGTCACGAAACTGTTCTACCTCTTCTGTATAACGAATAGGTAAAACATACTCTAGGTTTTCATGGGGACGAGCGATGATATGGGTAGACATTGTTTGGCCTCCATTCACCCGCTTGACGTTATCAACTCCTGCTGCTACAGAAGCTTGTACTTCAGATACATCTCCACGAATAATTACAGTTACCCGACCACTACCAATTTTTTCATAGCCAACAAGGGTGACTCGTGCAGCTTTCACCATTGCATCTGCCGCTTCTACGACTGCTGGAAAGCCTAGGGTTTCTACCATCCCGACGGCAATTGACATTATTCTTACTCCGTGATATTCTTTTGCTTTACTTGTATATGTATTAACTTTTCTTAGTTATGGCTATTTGGAATAATAATTGCTTTTCCAAATAATGCCCGATGTTGGGGAGCGATCAATTCCTAAATTTACTAGAATTTTATGATGATAATTTTTGAATGCTTTCCCTGGAATGGGCAATCTCTTGAGAATGATTGCCCTAAAATCTTAGGGTAAAGTTGGTATTTTTGCTCACAGAACCTAAAGCACTAGCTTAAAGCTTGTAAATTTAGCATTCTTAAAATTTACAGAATATATATTTTTGATATGCAAAATTACTTAGCTCTAAGACTTTAATCATTATGTTTGCAGTTATCTGCAAATAAAAATTTTCATCAACTAGATCTAGTTAAAATATTTGTAGTATTTCTCACTGCCTCAAATTAGTCTTGCTAACTAATAAGTTCGGAACTGATCGACTTCTTCAGTATATCGAATTGGTAATACATACTCTAAGTTTTCGTGGGGACGAGCAATGATATGAGTGGATACTACCTCACCACCGTTAACTCGTTTGGCTGATTCTATACCTGCAGCTACAGAAGCTTGTACTTCTGATACATCTCCTCGGACAATTACTGTTACACGAGCGCTACCAATTTTCTCGTAACCGACGAGAGTAACTCTAGCTGCTTTAACCATCGCATCCGCAGCTTCTACTACCGCTGGAAACCCTCTAGTTTCAATCATTCCTACCGCAATTGGCATTTTTTTTCCTCCTATTGACCAATAGTTAACTTAAGCATTGAGGCCAGTGTCGTCTCTAGATAGTTTTCAAGGGAATCCCCATTTTTATGATTAAATCTATCAAAATGCTATAGCTTTAGCATAGAGAAACATGGCATCGTTGACAATAGCAACTATCATCATAATTCATAATTGTAGATATTTATAAAAATAAATTCCCTAAAATTGAAATCTTTGGACTTAGTGACTTAATTATGAATTCAACGATCCTCAGTCTCCAGATACTAATCCTAAATTTTTTTTTATTACTTTTGGAACCATGCTCTTTAGGAGTAGGAAAAAATCAGTACATATACTTATAATAAGCCGAACCTATATTAATCATATATATTTATTTTAACAGTGAAGGTAAACAAATAATAAATGATAGAATTTCTGACTCAAAACTGTTGGTGGATACCTTTTTATAGCTTAGTTGGATCAATTTTGACTTTACCCTGGTCAATAGGGATAATCCAACGCACAGGACCACGGCCAGCAGCTTATTTTAATATCTTTATGACGTTAGTGGCCTTTATTCATGGTTCTATTGTTTATCAGGCTGTCTGGAGCCAAGAACGACGAGAAATCATATTCAACTGGCTACAAATCTCAGACCTCAACTTATCTTTTGCCTTTAATATCTCATCTGTAACCGTTGGAGCAATGGATGTTGTAACGGGTTTCAGTCTATTAGCCCAACTTTATGCTTTGGGGTATTTAGAAAAAGATTGGGCGCTAGCCAGATTTTTTGGACTAATGGGATTTTTTGAGGCAGCAATGAGTGGCTTAACAATTAGTGACTCTTTGTTCATTTCCTATGCTTTGCTAGAAATGCTGACTCTTTCTACCTATCTGTTAGTAGGTTTCTGGTATGCTCAACCTCTGGTCGTCACAGCAGCTAGAGATGCATTTTTAACCAAGCGGGTGGGAGATGTTTTACTACTTATGGGAGTAGTTGCCATATCAGCTTTGGCTGGAAGCATGAATTTTACTGACCTATATGAATGGGCTGAAAGAGTAGAGCTTTCTCCCATTACAGGTAATTTGTTAGGGTTGGCTTTGATTGCGGGGCCAATAGGTAAATGCGCTCAATTTCCTCTACATCTATGGTTGGATGAGGCAATGGAGGGGCCAAATCCTGCTTCGATTTTGCGGAATACTGTGGTGGTTGCTATCGGAGCTTATGTAATGATTCAAATGCAGCCGATTTTAATTATTGCTCCTATAGCTTTAAATGTATTAGTGGCGATCGGAACTGTAACGGCGATCGGAGCTTCTCTAGTTGCTCTGGCTCAAATTGACTTGAAGCGTACTTTGTGTCATTCTACTAGCGCTTACCTGGGTTTAGTGTTTATTTCTGTTGGTACAGAATGGACTGGTTTTGGTTTGCTATTACTGTTGGCTCATTGCATTGCTAAAGCACTATTATTTATGAGTGCTGGGGGTGTAATATTAACTACTAATAGCCAAGACCTTACAGAGATGGGAGGGTTGTGGTCTCGAATGCCAGTTACTACAAGTTCTTTTTTGGTAGGCGCTGCGGGTTTAATCGGGTTACTACCTTTAGGGGGTTTCTGGGCATTACGGCAAGGTTTGGATGTGTTTTGGATTATCGATCCTTGGGTAGTACCTGTTTTGTTATTTGTTAATTTCTTGACTGCTTTAAATTTAACCCGTGTTTTCCGTCTGGTATTTTTGGGTGAATATCAGCAGAAAACGAAACGCGCACCAGAAGTTCCCTGGCCGATGGCTGTGCCAATGGTATCATTAATTATCATTACTCTACTTACGCCGATAATGATGCAACGGTTATCACTATTACCTGACTGGGGTTATCTAAACTTAGCTGTTGTCATCTTGTTAGTTGCGTCTGGTTTGATTGGTGTTATTTTTGGTAGCATGATGGAGTTAGGTAGAAGTTGGTCTCGACCAGTATATGCTCCTTTGCGTTTTGTTCAAGATTTGCTTGCTTATGATTTCTATATCCATGGTTTCTACAATGTAACTGTGGTATTTTTAGTTACTCAAATTTCAAGGTTAAATGCTTGGGTTGACCGTTATATTGTTGATGGAGTTGTTAATTTAGTTGGCTTGGCAACGATTTTTAGTGGGGAAGGTTTGAAGTATGGGGTGTCTGGTAAAGTTCAATCTTATGTGCTTACTATTCTGATAGGGGTTAGTGTTTTTGGGGTTTTGGCGCTGTGGTCGATCAATTTTAGTTTTTGAAGGTAAGGAAGTAAGGCAGAAGGCAGAGGGCAGAAGGCAGATACATCTAATTTTATGCAGAGGGGCGGGGGCGCAGGGCTAATTCATTATCGCGCCTAGAATATTTACAACTCTATATTTTTGGTTAACTAACTCTAGCAAGATGTACAAAATTTCAAAGGATACAATTTTTCTCCCTTGGCAATGAATTGACAAATGCTCCCCTCTTCCCCTCCTGGGAGGGTTTAGGGGTGGGTCTCCTACTCCCCTACTACATTTTTCTAAGCGTGACAATAAATTGACCCTGGGGCGGGAGCGGGTTTACCCAGCCGTGGGTGACACCATTAACTTAACGCGGAACCCACCCCTACTATAGACATCTCCAATAATAAAAAATAAAATTAATTATCTTCATTAATGGATAATGGATAATTGATAATTACCTCGGGTTAAAACCGCTACGGAATTGAATATAAGGAAATACTATTTCTTCTCTTGGTTGATTGGATATGGCGAGGGGACCGCTCTTATCAGAGCCGCTCCGAAGATCGTCATCCGGAGACCGCTTTTTTCCCCTTAAAAGGGGAGGCTTTAAACCCGAATTATTTAATTATTAATAAGTTAATTATTCGGTAAATAAATCATTAAATTAGGGTTTACCGTTCTAATCTAAAAGCACTGGTAAATAAAGGTAAATGCCTTTTGAAAGTCGAAAAAAGTACACTTGTTTTAATTCACTTACCCTCAAAAAGTGAGAATGCGCGGGGTGAGAGGGGCAAAAGAATCACTCTAACAATTATTCCTCCTACTTTACCCTGTTTTTCTTGTCCTCCCTGTCTTCCCACACTCTGCTTTTTTGCTTTTTTCATCAAACACTAATTATTTCCACCTGCTTCCTATTTTCTGGAGATGTGTTATGAATAACTTTTCCTCTCAAACTGAAAAACTTAACTTCTGGACAAAATTAGCTTATGGTGCTGGCGATCTAGGTCCGGCAATTTGCGTTAATATCCAGGTATTTTTCTTGCTGTATTTTTTTACTAATGTTGCTGGTTTACCTGCTGGTATTGCGGGTAGTATTTTGATGATTGGGAAGATTTCTGATGCTATTAATGACCCGATAATTGGGGTGATGAGCGATCGCACTGTTCATCCTTGGGGTAGACGCTATCCTTGGATGGTTTTTGGTGCTATTCCTTTTGGGATTTTATTTTTTTTGCAGTGGATAGTTCCTAGTACTAATCAATCTTTTTTATTTTGGTACTATGTGATAATTGCTATTTTATTTAATCTTGCTTATACAGTTGTTAATCTTCCCTACGCTGCTTTAACTCCAGAGTTAACACAAAATTACCATGAACGAACAAGTTTAAATAGTTTCCGATTTGCTTTTTCTATTGGCGGTAGTATTCTTTCTTTAGTTCTTGCTCAATTAATTTTTTCTGTTTTCCCAGATAATCCTATTCAACAGTATATAGTTTTGGGTATAGTCTGTGCCGTAATTTCTGTTTTACCTATTTATTGGTGTTTTTTTGGAACTCGCAAACGGACACTTTCTGCTAATAAAAAACAGGAGGAAGATAATAATACTAATTTACCAATTATTGAACAAATTCGAGTTGCTTTTAGTAATATTCCGTTTTTATTTGTGATTGGAATTTATCTGTGTTCTTGGTTGGCAGTACAATTAACGGCGTCGATTTTGCCTTACTTTGTAATTAACTGGATGGGGCTACCAGAAGCGACTTTTCCTCAAGTGGCGATCGCTGTTCAAGGTACTGCTTTAACTATGTTATTTGTTTGGAGTTTTGTTAGTAAAAAACTAGGGAAGAAAGCTGTTTATTTTATGGGTGTTTGTTTGTGGATAATTGCTCAGGGTGGGTTATTTTTTATTCAACCTGGACAGATTGGTTTATTGTATTGTTTGGCAATAATGGCTGGTTTTGGGGTATCAACTGCTTATTTAGTTCCTTGGTCTATGATTCCTGATGTTATTGATTTGGATGAGTTAAATACAGGGCAAAGAAGGGAGGGGATTTTTTATTCTTTTATGGTTTTTTTGCAGAAGGTAGGATTAGCTATTGGATTGTTTTTAGTAGGGGTAGCTTTGGATATTGCTGGATTTATTGAAAGTGTTCCTGGGGAGACTCCACCTATTCAACCAGACTCTGCTCTTTTGGCAATTCGGGTGGCAATTGGTCCGTTGCCTACTGTGTTTTTAATTGTGGGATTATTGTTGGCTTATTTATATCCTATTACACGGGAAGTACATGATGAAATATTGTTGAAGTTGAGAGAAAGAGGGAAGTAGAGGAGTGGGGGAGTAGGGGAGTAGGGGAGTGAGGGAGTGGGGGAGTAGGGGAGTAGTAAAAATAAGAATAATTAATGCTAAATAGAATGCCAATTATCAAAGAAATGATTTTGTTGATGCTAATTACTTAATAATTGAAGTGTACCTAAGTATAGCATCACTTTTGGTAATTGGTATAATAAGAAGGTGTTAGGTTTTATGTTAAAAAAAATAACTTTGGAAAATTGGAAAAGTTTCCGTCATGCTGAGTTATATATTGACCCTTTAACAGTTTTAATTGGTACTAATGCTAGTGGAAAATCTAATGTTGTTGATGCTTTGGATTTTTTGAATAGTATTATGCAAGGTACTTCAGTAGAAGCGGTATTAACAGGTGATATAGCTGCCGCTAGGCTCCGCCAACGCTTTACTCCAGGTATTAGAGGTGGAGTTGAATGGGCAGTTAGAAAACCAGAAACAAAATTTAGTTTTCAAGTATTAGTAGATGGCGAAAATGAAACTGAGGATTATTTTTATAAAATTACTATAGAAATTACTCCTATTGTACAGCTAATAGATGAATCAATTATTTCAACTAGAAGTGATAATTTTTCTTCATCTGAGGAACCTGACTTTATTGCTCATTTTGTCATAGAAAATTCAGCTTTTAAAACGAGTTTAAAAAATGGGAAAGAATTTCTAGAATTTGTTTATCCAAATCCTCATTCTTGGTTAGGCAAACTTGGAGGCCAATTCATTCCTTTCTATAAATTTGATTCTGTTGAGCACATGATATATGCTCACAATACAATACCAAACCTTCTCAAAAATATTTTTATTTTCAATCCTATACCTTCCCAAATGCGGAATTATTCACCTCTATCAAAAAAGTTAGAAAGAGATGGTTCTAATATTGCTGGAGTTTTAGCAGCATTACCAGAACAACAGAAGGCTGAAGTAGAAGAATATTTATTAAAATATCTGGCAAAATTACCAGAAGGAGATATGCGAAAAGTTTGGGCTGAAACTGTAGGAAGATTAGAAAGCGATGCCATGCTTTACTGTGAAGAAATATGGCATTATAATCAAGAACCAATGATAGTTGATGCTCGTGGAATGTCTGATGGAACTTTACGATTTTTGGCAATTTTAACAGCTATGTTAACTCAGCCAAAAAAAAGTTTAATTGTTATAGAAGAAGTAGATAATGGTTTGCATCCTTCTCGTGCTGGATTATTATTACAAATGTTAAGAGAAATTGGCGAGCAGCGCAAAATTGATGTTTTGGTTACAACTCATAATTCTGCTTTATTAGACGAACTAACTCCAAAATTTATTCCTTTTGTGATGGTGACTTATCGAGATAAAAAAACTGGAGAAAGTCAGTTAATTCCTTTAGAGGATATTGAAGATTTACCGAAGTTAATGGCATCAGGAACTTTAGGAAAAATTGCCAGTAAGGGTTTGATTGAGAAAAGTATTAAAGCAGATTATAAAGTCTGAAAAAAGTGCTAATTATTGATACTTCAATTGTCTGTGTTTATTTGGGAGTAACATTTCAGTTATCAGTTATCAGTACCTCTTTATTTCTCCAAGCCTAAATTTAATCCCACAAATATGTGACTTCATCATATTGTATCTGTTGGGTTGCGCTATCGCTTAACCCAACCTACTGTATTATAATAGTTGAAAAAGTTGGTTTAAAGATTCAGGAGTAAAGATGAATGCCAGCTAAAGACTTCTATCACGATATAGTAAAAAATGCCTTGATTAAGGATGGATGGACGATTACTAACGATTGATATCAAATCCGGTTAATTGTACATAGAATCCTATTATATAATATCTGTCTATTAATTCTATAAATACTTCAATATTTAATCTCCCCTACTCCCCTACTCCCCCACTACCCTACTCCCCTACTCCCCCGCTTCCCCCTTAATCACACTCCACTAAATTACCAGCAGAAACAAACCCTGACAAAGGAGAAGTAATTTCTACCCACCTACGTTTTTCACCATTTCGGTCAGGAATTAAACGATAATTTTCCACAAGGGTAAGCTGACTATCAACAGGTACTTTTCCTTTATATTCGGAGCGTCTAGTAGCATTTGTCCGTACTGCTAAACCCCGTGGTGCTTTTTTACTATCAATTTGACGACATAAATTTCGATCTACTTGTGATGTTGACTCATTAGGAGAGGGTGTTTCTGTAGGTAAATTATCAACAGAATTATTTTGACCAGAAGGTTCCGTTGGAGTTTCTGTAAATACTTCAGAACATTCTATTAAATTGTTTTCATTGCCTGGAAAACCCCTAGAAACAAACCCGGAAATAGGAGCAGTAATTTCTACCCAAGTACGACCCGCTGGACCTCTAATATTGCGATAACCTTCTATTAATTTCACCTGTTGATTTGCATCTACAGTGCCTACTGTGGGAGAGTTTGGGGTTGGTCTTTTTTGAACAATTAAACCTTGTTCATCATTAACTTGACGACATAAATTAGCAGTTTCTTGAGATGTTTGAGCCATTTTAATAGTTGTAGCGATCGCTCTTTTGGGAACACCGAGGGCGATCGTTAGTATTAATGTTAGCAATGTCACTGGTTGACGCATATTTTGTCAAAATTTAAAAGTCAAAAAAAGTTGATGTAGTTTGTCAAATAAATATTAAATCCAGCTGCGTTACTAACGCAACATCCCACAGCACCCGGTGCGTGAGGTGCATTACTAGATTTTATAATCCCTGGCAATTTCCGGAAAATAGTGTTATGATAGAAGTTGGAAAATAACTGACAATTGAGTATCGCGTTATTTCGATCCCGACTTTGAGTCATCCCTAATGGTTGCCTAGTCAAGAAAAAGAAAGCGCAAAATAAATACTCATGTGAGTTGGCCATAAATAAGTCAAAAAAATAGCGCTTTGGGGATTTTCCTTGAAGCATTGCGTTAGCGAAGCGGCGCGTTAGCGCGATACCGCCTGCGTTGATGGTTTTGCCATCACGTTGCTATGAACGGTTTTCCCGACTTTTGCCGGGAATTGCCGGGCTTGATGTATCTGTAAAATCGACCATTATTTCAGACACAGACATATATTCAATGGTGCGTTACGCTGTCGCTAACACACCCTACTGGA
>NZ_CEZPJD010000134.1:0-13582 GCF_983059655.1 Okeania sp. | reverse complement strand
TGCACTTGAGAACTTATGAGTGTAGTGAATGCGGTTTTCAAGCTGATAGAGATTTGAATGCTGCTATCAATCTGAAAAACTATGTGCATCAGTAGCTTGAGTTCCAAGCGAATTTAAGCCTGTGGAGAAGATAAGTTACAGACTGCGGTCAGTGGTCTTCAGTGTTTGCGCAGCATTGCGGAACGCAAAGCAGGAAGCTAACTCCAAAGCTTATGCAATCGTGCATGGGTAAGTTTGGGTAAGTTTAGTAGAACGGCTAGAATCATTTGGACAAATTAGCTTTTCATAACCGGATTTTGTATCAATAGCTTTAATACCATTTTTATCGATCTTACTATTCGTAACATTCTTTTTTTTAATTGGTATGATATCAAATCTGTTTAATTCGGTATAAAAAAATATTCCATCTTTACCCAGAGCGGAAAGAATTCTGAGTTATAGCGCTGTGCGCAGGCAACAGCTCATCTGGCAACAGCGGTCAGACCCCGCGTCGCCGCCAGCTCGCTTGCGGAATGCTGACCAAGAGAGGCAATAGGGGGAATAAATTGCCCACAATATAAGACTTTTAGCTATTTGGCCCCTCCTATCATTTGTAAATATACCAGCGCTCATTGCTATATGGATTCTGATTCACTTCATTCTGATTCCTGAATTCTGAATTCTAATAAATACCCTAGCTATTTGTAGCAAATATTTATCAAAATGGTATAAGTAAGTAGGCACGAAAAACTATTCCGATTTACTATAGCGCTTTTCATATGGATAGACTACAGTTAGTATCGGCAACCCAAAAGCATTTTTCTACTCCCTACTCCCTACTCCCTACTCTAAGTGCCAAAAATAATTTTGTGGTCTACTCAAATGAAAAGCGCTGTAATTTTTGAAACTATTTACAATTAACTATTAATTATGCTCACAATTTCTAAATACAAAAACCCGGTTTCAATTTATAGCAGTGTCAACTCAGAAGTTTATAAGGCTATTCGAGAAGAGGATAGTCAACCTGTAATTCTGAAAATTTTGAAACAAGATTATCCCAGCCCTCAAGAAATAACTCGTTACAAACAAGAATATCAACTCATCTCCAACTTAAAATATGATGGTGTAATCAAGGCTTACGACCTTATTCCTTATCAACATACACTGGCAATTGTCTTAGAAGATTTTGGTGGTAAATCTTTACAAGAATTGACTAAAAATAAAGTCTTACTACTAAATGAATTTCTACCAATAGCTCTTAAAATAACAGAAATCTTAGGACAAATCCATCATCATAATATAATTCACAAAGATATTAACCCAGCTAATATTATTTTTAACCCAGAAACTAAACAACTAAAAATAATTGATTTTGGGATTGCAACTCAACTAACTAGAGAAAACCCAACCCTCAAAAATCCCAATGTTCTAGAAGGAACTATCCCCTATATTTCTCCCGAACAAACAGGTAGAATGAATCGTTCCCTAGACTATCGCACAGACTTTTATTCTCTGGGAGTAACGTTCTATAAATTGTTAAGAGGAAAACTCCCTTTTACAGCAACTGATGCTTTAGAATTAGTTCATTGTCATATTGCCAAAATACCTCCAACATTGGACGATCAAATAGCAATTCCCCCAGCAATTTCAGATATTATAATGAAACTAATGGCAAAAACTGCTGAAGAACGTTATCAGAGTGCTTGGGGAATTAAAGCAGATTTAGAAAACTGTTTACAACAGTTACAAACTACAGGAAAAATTGAGAAATTTGCTATAGCAAAAGAAGATCTTTCTGATAAGTTTCAAATTCCTCAAAAACTCTATGGCCGAGAAGTTAAAATCAAACAATTATTAGCAGCATTTGACAGAGTTGCAGGGGCATCTACTCAACTTGGTGAGCAGGAAGACCAAAAGAAAAAACATCAAAGTGAACTGATGTTAGTAGCTGGATATTCTGGCATTGGAAAATCAGTTTTAGTGCAAGAAATTCATAAACAAATCACTCAAGAAAGAGGTTATTTTATTTCTGGAAAATTTGACCAATTTCAGCGAAATATTCCTTACTCTGCTGTTGTTGCTGCTTTAAAAAATTTGGTTCAACAACTATTGACTGAAAGGGAAATAGAATTAAAGCAATGGCGAGAAAAACTATTGGCGGCATTGGGAGTTAATGGTCAAGTTATTGTTGATGTTATTCCTGAAATTGAACAGATTATTGGTAAACAGCTACCAGTACAAGAGTTGGGCGCAACAGAGTTACAAAACCGTTTTAATCTTGTTTTTCATAACTTTATCCGAGTATTTTGTGCAAAAGAACATCCTTTGGTTATTTTTCTAGATGATTTACAATGGGCAGATTTAGCTAGCCTGAATTTAATTAAATTGATGATCAATGATGCAGAGACTAAATACTTATTTGTAGTGGGAGCTTATCGTAATAAAGAAATTAATTTGACTCATCCTTTGATGATGACTTTGGCAGAAATTAGGGAATCTGGAACAATTGTTAATCAAATCACTTTGGAGCCTTTAAAAACTGAAGATGTCAGCCAACTAATAGCTGAGACCCTACACTCCGATCTTTCATCCGTCAAATCTTTAGCAAAATTGGTCATTGATAAAACTAATGGAAATCCATTTTTTGTGAATGAATTTCTGAAATCTTTATACACAGAAAAGTTACTAATTTTCGACAAAAAAAACCGGGTTTGGCAATGGGATATCCATCAAATTGATGGGATGAATATTACGGATAATGTTGTAGATTTGATGATTTATAAGTTAAAAAAACTGCCGGAATCTACTCAGCATATTTTGTCTTTAGCTGCTTGTTTAGGAGCCGAGTTTGATTTACGTACTTTAGCAATAACAACTGAAAAAACTAATTCAGTAATTTTTGAAGATTTAAAATTAGCTCTTCAGTCTGGTCTGATTTTTTCTATTTCTGAGTTGGATGAACAACTATTAATTCAAAAGTATAAATTTGGCCATGACCGCATCCAACAAGCGGCTTATAGTTTAATTGATGAGTCTAATAAAAAAGCTATTCATCTGAAAATAGGTAGACTTTTACTTGTTAATAATACAAAATTAGAAAATATCTTTGAAATAGTAGATCATCTCAATATCGGCAAAGAATTAATTGTAGATGAACAGGATAAATTCGACTTAGCAAAACTCAACTTAAAAGCAGGCGAGAAAGCCAAAGATGCTACTGCTTATTCTGCTGCACTGAAATATTTAACTACAGCCAATCAAGCCATGGTTGGGGATATTTGGAATTCTCACTATGAATTTGCTTTTGTTTTACACAAAAAATTGATTGAAGCTGAGTATTTGAATGGAAATTTCTCCCACAGTGAAGAGTTAATTAACCAGAGTTTGCAGCGGGTAAAATCTGTTTTAGAAAAAACAGAAATCTACAAGATGCTCATCGTGCAATATACGTTAATAGCAAAATATTCAGAAGGCATTCAAATCGGTCGAAAAGCACTATCTCTACTAGATATTGAATTGCCAGAACGGGATTTTCAAACCACTTTAGAAATTGAATTAACTCAGGCTAATAAATATTTAGCCGATCGAAAAATTACCTCATTAATTGATGTGCCAGAAATTGAAAAACCTGAAATAAAAGAGGCGATTAAATTATTAGTTGCTATCGATCCAGTCGCCTATTTTAGTCACCAAGAATTATATGCTGTTATTGTTGTCAAAATGGCGCAGCTTTCTCTTAAATATGGTCATATTGCTGAATCCGCAAAAGCTTATGTTACCTACGGGATTATTTTAGGCTCAGTTTTAGGAGATTATCTATCTGGTTATGAATTTGGTTTACTAGCATTTGAACTGAGTAAAAAATTTAATGATTTGGCTCAAAAAAGTAGTTCATGTTTGATTCTTGCAGGTCATTTAAATCATTGGGTGAAACATATTAAAGAGGCTAAACCAATTTTCGATATGTCTTACCAAGCAGGTTTAGAATCTGGAGAATTAACATTTTCAGGATATGCTCTCGAACATCAATCTCGTTACCGATTTTATCAGGGTCAAAATCTAACATCTCTTTTAGAGGATGTGACTCAATTTTTACAATTTAGCCAAAAACATCATAATCATTGGGCAACTGATGGACTATTAGGTTTTCAAATCATTCTATTAAATTTGACTGGCAAAACGGATAATAAGCTTGAGTTTTATACAGAAGAAATAACCGATATTCAATATCTCGAAAATTGTGAAGAAAATAATAGTTTGGCTTGGCTTTGTACCTTTAATATTTTTAAATCTCAGGTACTTTATCTCTACGGAAAATATAATGAAGCTCTCAAATGTGCTTTGTTAGCTACAGAGAAAATTGATTTTGTTCTCGGGCATTTTCAAAGTACCGAACATAATTTTCACTATTCACTTACTTTAGCAGCACTCTACGAAGATGCTTCAGAACATGATCAACAAAAATATGGGGAAAAATTAACAAAAAATCAAACACAGATGAAAATTTGGGCGGATAACTGCCCAGAGAATTTTCTGCACAAATATCTTTTAATTGCAGCAGAAATAGCTCGATTTTCAGGTGAAGAATTAAAGGCAATGGATTTATATGACCAGGCGATCGCTTCAGCACAGGAAAATCAATTTCTTCAAAATGAAGCTTTAGCTAATGAACTAGCCGCTAAATTTTGGCTGAGGAAAGGGAAAAAAGAATTTGCTCAACTTTATATAGAAAAAGCTTACTGTTGTTATCAACTTTGGGGTGCTAAACATAAATTAGAAGATTTAGAAGAAAAATATTCACAATTACTATCTCAATTATCCACAGTTAGAAGTACTAAAAATAAACCCATCAATACAGCCCATACTGTAATAGAAAATTATTCTATAAACTTGTTAGATTTTTTCACAGTAATGAAAGCATCTCAAGCTATTTCTGAAGAAATTGTGCTAGATAAATTATTAGAAAAACTGATGATAATTTTGCTAGAAAATACAGGCGCTAGATCGGGATTTTTAATTCTTGAAACCAATAATAAATTGTTAATTGAAGCCGAAGCATCCGTTGATGGTAAGATCGCGACATTGCAGTCAAAGCCATTACAGTTAGTCAAACCAGATGACGAAATATTGCTGCTGTCTTCAGCAGTTGTCAACTATGTTATGCGGACTCAAGAGAGTTTAGTTCTTGATGATGCCATGCATCGGGGCAATTTTACTAATCAACCCTACATTCAAAAATATCAAGTAAAATCTGTTCTATGCGCTCCCCTACTTAACCAAGGAAACCTCAGTGGTATTGTTTATTTAGAAAATAATCTCATGACAGGTGCTTTTACACCAGAGCGCTTAGAAATCCTAAAACTCCTCTCTGGAGAAGCAGCGATCGCCATTGACAATGCTCGACTTTATCATAACTTAGAGAAAAAAGTAGCCGAACGAACTCAAACACTCTCTGATACTCTCAACGAACTAAAAGTCACTCAAAATGAATTAATTCAATCCGAAAAAATGGCAGCCCTCGGACAACTGGTTGCCGGAATAGCCCATGAAATTAATACACCCCTGGGAGCCATTCGTGCTGCCATCGGTAACACCAACAAAGCCATCGAAGCATCCTTGTCTGAACTACCTCAACTATTACCCATGCTCAACCAACAACAACAAACCAACTTTTTCAGTTTCCTACAACTTGCTCTTTGTAGTAAACCCAGTCTCAGTACTAGGGAAAAACGTCAAATTAAGCGCACAGTTACCAAACAACTTCAATCTCATCATATTACCAATGCCAAAAAACTAGCTCACCTGATCGTCGAAGCCGGGTTACATGATAGTTTTGCATCTCAAATATCTTTGTTACAAACTCCTCAAGGGAAGAAAATTGTGCAAATTGCCTACGATCTGTCTCACCTTTACAGCAACAATCAAAATATTAATAAAGCTGTGGAGCGAGCCTCAAAAATAGTCTTTGCCCTCAAGAGCTATACTCGTTACGATAGCAGTGGGGAAAAACAATTAGTTAAGATAACTGACAGTATCGAAACAGTATTGGAGTTGTACCATAACTATCTGAAAAATGGTGTGGAAGTAATTTGCCATTATCAGGATATTCCAGAAATTCTTTGCTATGGTGATGAATTAGTGCAAGTATGGACAAACTTGATTCATAATGCAATTCAAGCGATGAATGGAAAGGGAAAAATTGAGATTGAGATGGCAGTAGAAAATAAAAATATTGTGGTGGAAATCACAGATTCTGGAGCTGGTATACCCTCACAGATTCAGGATAAAATATTTGAGCCTTTCTTTACGACTAAACCTCCCGGAGAAGGTAGCGGTTTAGGGTTAGAAATTGTCAAAAAGATTATTGACAAACATCAGGGAAAGATTGATTTTGAAAGTCAACCGGGAAAGACAACATTTCAAGTAAAATTACCTATAAACAATTAGGGTTTGCTGAATAAAGTCTTTTTGTTAGGGTAGGGAGTAGAGAGTAGTTAGGACGTAGGATAATACCAAATCCTGTTTTGAAAGTAAGGTTTATTGTGAGGTAAGGCAGAAGGCAGAGGGCATAAGGATTAGAAAGGAATTTGAAAAACATGGTTTTGAAAACCGGATTTGGTATAAATAGTAATTACAGAGTCAGTGGCCAAAACAATATTCAGAGTGATTTTTCGGCTTTTGCTTCCCGAAAATCCTCACTTTATTTAATCATACTAAATACGGTTATGAAAAGGTACTTTTTCCAAATCTTCTCTAATCCTTCTGCCTTACTTTCCTAATAAAGCTCCTATCTAAACAGGATTAGTATCATTAGCTTGCTGAAAAGTTCATACTTTTTCCAGATATAAATTGCCTAAAGCCAATATCAGTCAATGCTTTTAGATTTAATCAGCAAGTCCTAATTAGTAGTGGTGTATTTTATTACTTCTGACTTACTAATATCATGCCCGGATAATTAGTTATAAAAAAAACTTCTCCCTTTGCTCTTTTCTTTCCCTTCTGCCATCTGCCTTCTGCCATCTGCCTTCCCAAGTAAGATGTCTGGTTAAAAATGACATCGATAGTCAGAAATAATCCCAAATTTTTCAGTTTATTGACAATACACAATAAAAGGTATAATTTATAACTACAGTTATGGTCGCTTAATTCGTATCTTTAAATATAAATCGGCGTTGCTGAATTGAAGTATGAATGTGCGATTGTTTGGTTCTGGTAAAGCCCCCGCGCATCCCCCGTTCAACAAAAAGCGCAGCAACATCTGGCTTCCCATCCTTCAAAAGCGCAGCATCCTCTGGCTTCCCCCTTTCCAAGGGGGACGGGAGGGGGATTCCAAGGGGGACAGGAGGGGGATTAAAGGGGGACTTTTAGAGTTTTATTTCCCCCAAAATTGGCTTGCTCGGGGGGCAAAATCATACCCAGAATCAGCAACGCCTATAAATCTATATTAACAATATTAACAACAACTTATGATAGAATTTCCTGGATACAATATTCTAAAAAAAATCTACGAAAGTCCTAATTCTTTCGTCTATCGAGCTAGCCAAGAACAGGATAATCGAGCAGTTATCCTCAAGGTACTCAAACAAGACTATCCTACACCTGCCGAACTAACTCGATACAAACAAGAATATGAAATAACTCGTGGCTTAGATCTTGATGGCGTAGTTAATGTTTATGGATTAGAACCATATCAAAGAACATTAGTTATGATCCTTGAAGATTTTGGTGCATTATCATTAAAACAAGGATTACTAGAATCAAGTGCTGACTTTTCTCTGCCGGAATTTCTCAAAATTGCCATCAAAACAACTGAGATTTTGGGACATATTCACCGCAGTAATATCATCCACAAAGATATTAACCCCTCAAATATAGTCTTCAACCAAGAAACAGGACAAGTCAAAATTATTGATTTTGGCATTTCTACCCAATTAAACCGCGAAAATCCAACGCTGAAAAATCCCAATGTTTTAGAAGGTACATTAGCTTATATGTCCCCAGAGCAAACGGGACGGATGAATCGAGTTTTGGATTATCGTACAGATTTTTACTCCCTTGGTGTGACTTTCTATGAATTGCTAACCGGAAAACTGCCCTTTGAGACAAAAGATGGGCTGGAATTAGTCCATTGTCATATTGCCAAACAACCAGTACCACCGGAAGAAGGTAGAAATCAGAAGGCAGGAGGCACAAGGGAAAAAATTCCTCAAGCTTTGTCAGATATTGTGATGAAACTGATGGCAAAAACGGCGGAGGAACGCTATCAAAGTGCTTGGGGAGTTGTAGCAGATTTAGAAGAATGTCTACTGCAATTACAGACAAAAGGAGAAATGTTAGAGTTTTATTTGGGGACTCAGGATATTTCTGATAAGTTTCAAATTCCCCAAAAACTCTATGGGCGTGAAGTAGAAGTTGAAACATTACTAGAAGCATTCGATCGTGTTGCAGGGGATGGAAAATCCCCCCAATCCTCCTTAGAAGGAAAGGCTTTAGAAATCTCCCCAGGAGATGGGAAAGGAATCGAGATGATGTTGGTGGCGGGTTATTCCGGTATTGGTAAATCAGCATTGGTTGCCGAAATTCATAAACCTAATACTCGACTGCGCGGCTATTTCACAGAGGGAAAATTCGACCAGTTTCAACGGAGTGTTCCCTACTCAGCTATTGTCAGTGCTTTTAAGGGGTTAATGCGACAACTGTTGACAGAAAGCTCTTCACAACTTACTCAATGGCGAGAAAAACTTTTAGCCGCAGTTGGTAGTAATGGGCAAGTAATTATTGATGTCATTCCGGAAGTCGAACTAATTGTTGGCAAACAGCCAGCTGTTCTTGAGTTGGGGCCAACTGAAGCACAAAATCGCTTTAATCGTATTTTTGGTCAGTTCATCCGATCATTTTGCACAAAAGAACATCCTTTAGTTATCTTCCTGGACGATTTACAGTGGGCAGACTCCGCTACGCTCAAGTTAATCGAACTGATGATGACAGATAGCGAAACACAATATTTGTTCCTAATTGGGGCCTATCGGGATAATGAAGTCAGCCCCACTCATCCCTTGATGATGGCACTGGATGGATTGCAAAAACAAGGAACAATTGTCAACTTTATTACCTTAGCACCCTTAGCATTAGAGTCTATCAGCCAGCTAATTGCAGATACATTACATAGCGACACTGATGAAGTTAAACCTTTGGCAGAATTGGTGAAGCAAAAAACAGGTGGTAATCCTTTCTTTGCTAATCAATTTCTCAAAACTCTACATTCTGAAAACTTAATCACGTTTCACTTCCCTGAGTCATCTCTTACTGAGGAGGGAAGTAAAGAAGGATTCTGGCAGTGGGATATTTCTAACATTAAGGCACAGGATATTACAGATAACGTTGTAGAGTTGATGATTGGTAAATTGAAGAAACTGCCAGAATCTACTCAGCAGGTTTTACGTTTAGCAGCTTGTATCGGTGCTTATTTTGATTTAACCACTATTTCTATTATTTGTGAAAAATCCAAAGAGAAAGTTTTTCCAGACCTAGTGACGGCAATTCAGTCCGGCTTAATCTTGCCAATATCGGAGTTAGATACAGAGCTGTTAATTCAAGATTACAAATTTCTCCATGACCGAGTTCAACAAGCAGCGTATGCCTTGATTGATGAAACACAAAAAACAGCAGTTCACTTAAAAATTGGTCGGTTACTGTTACAGAATACAAAGCCAGAAGCATTATCAGAAGAGATATTTGAAATTGTCGATCATCTCAATTTAGGTATTGAACTGGTGAACGATAAAACCGAACGATATCAAATCTCCGAGCTAAATTTGATGGCAGGAAAAAAAGCTAAATCAGCATCAGCTTATAAAGCCTCATGCACATATTTTGAAGTTGGACGCGAACTCCTCGGCGCAGACGGTTGGCAAAACTATTATGACCTAATTTTATCTTTACATGAGGAAGCAGCAGAGTCGTCTTACTTATGTGGAGACTTTACCGCAATGCAGGAATTAGCTGAAGTGGTAAAAAAATCTGCTAAAACTATTGTGGAAAAAGTGAAAGTCTATGATGTAGAAATTAAAAAGGCTGGAGCGCAAGAAAAATTTAGAGAATCACTAAGAATTGGTCTCAATGTCCTAGAACAACTGGGGGTTAGTTTACCAGAAAACCCGACTCAGTTAGAAATTCAACAAGGATTGGATGAAACGACTTCTCTGTTGAAGGGACGGAAAATTGAAGAGTTAATTGACCTGCCAGAAATGACATCTCCAGAAGCACTGGCAGCTATTTTTATTCTCGCGAGTACCTTGCCTGCTGCATATATCGCTAATTCTGAACTTTTTGTGCTCAATGTTTGCCAACAGGTTAACTTATCTATCAAATATGGCAATGCTACCTGGTCAGCATTTGGTTATGCTTGTTATGCCATAAATTTATGTTGGATAGTTCAAGACCTTGAATCTGGCTATCAGTTTGGTCAATTGGCTTTAAATTTGCGGGAACGGTTAAATGCCCAGAAAGTAAAATCTAAAGTATTCGAGATGCTTGGTGCTCATGTATTACATTGGAAAAAGCACTTTAAGGAAACACTCCCCTTTGTAATTGAAGGTCATCAAAGCGGAGTAGAAACAGGAGATTATGAATTTGCTGGCTATTGTGGCTGTTATGTATGCGATCATTCATATTTCATTGGTTGCGAACTCACAGAATTAGAACAGCTAATGGCGAATTACAGTAATGCTCTTGCTCAAATCAGGCGGGATAGCCCTTTTAATTGGATTGGGATATTTTGGCAAGCAGTCCTTAATTTATTAGGTCGGTCTGAACATTCTATCCGTTTAATTGGTGATGCTTTCGACGAGGAAAACTCCTCACTATTACCCGATAGCGATCGAACTAGACTTCATTTCTTTTATCTAAATAAACTGATATTGTGCTATTTGTTTGGAGAAAAGCATCAAGCTGTCAAAAATGCTTTAGCAGCAGAGGAATATTTAGATGGAATCAAAGCAATGATTGTTGAATCTCCTTTCAATTTTTATGATTCTCTGGCGCATCTAAACATTTTTGCAGATATTTCCCACTCCGAGCAAGAAGCTTTACTTGAGCGAGTAAATAAGAATCAAGAAAAAATGAGTCTATGGGCACATCACGCTCCCATGAATAATTTGCACAAATTCCATCTCGTTGAGGCAGAGAAAGCACGAGTTTTAGGACAAATCCTTGAAGCTGAAGAATTTTATGAAAAAGCCATTGCCGGAGCTAACAAAAATGAATTTATCCAAGAAGAAGCCTTAGCTTATGAATTAGCTGCTAAGTTTTATCTAGAGCGTGGTATGGAGAGGTTTGCCCGAACTTATATGAAAGAGGCACGATATGCCTATACTTGCTGGGGAGCAAAGGCAAAAGTCGAGGACTTAGAGGCGAAATACCCCCAGTTACTACCCAGATCATCTGCAACTAAAAGCATTCCCTCCTCTTTTGCGACAACAACTACTAGATATACCAATAACAGTCAGTCAGGTGAAGCCTTAGACTTTGCCAGCGTCATGAAAGCTTCTCAAGCTATTGCTGGCGAAATTGTACTAGATAAATTACTCGCCAACTTGATGAAAATTCTCATCGAAAATGCCGGTGCGCAAACAGGCTTTCTCATTTTAGAAAGAGGAGGAGAATGGGTAATTGAAGCCTCTGGAGAAATTGATGCTGATAAGGTAACAGTTTTACAGTCAATTCCCATTAACCAACACTTACCTACATCAATTGTTAACTATGTCACCCATACCAAAGAAACAGTAGTGAGCAATGATGCTGCCAATGAAAATAGATTTAATGATTCCTATATCAAAACAAATAAAACCAAATCTATTTTGTGTGCGCCACTAATTAATCAAGGTCAACTCAGTGGTATTGTTTATCTAGAAAATAATCTCACCGCAGGAGCTTTTACTCCAGACAGATTGGAAATTCTACAACTATTATCTGGGCAAGCAGCGATCGCCATTGCTAATGCCAAGCTCTATGCCGAGGTGAAAGAAAGCGAACGACGGTTAGCTCAGTACCTAGAAGCCATGCCTGTAGGTGTAGCAGTCCACACAACCGCAGGACAACTCCACTATATCAACCAGACAGGACAAAAGTTATTAGGCATCAACATTGTGCCCGAAGCCAAAACCGAACAAATTGCAGAAGCATATCAAGTTTATCGTTCTGGAACCCAAGATTTATACCCTACCGAGCAACTGCCGATATCACGTTCCCTGGCTGGTGAAACTGCCAAAGCAGATGATTTAGAACTTCACCAATCAGATAATATCATTCCCTTAGAACTTTCCAGCACACCAATTTTTGATGAGACAGGCCAGATTTCTTATGCTATTGCAGCTTTCCAAGATATCAGTGAACGCAAGCAAGCTCAGAAAATCCTAGAAGACTACAACCAAACGTTAGAAAATCAAGTGGCTTCGCGAACCCAAGAATTAAAAAATACCCTTGATACTCTGCAAGCCACCCAAAATGAATTAATTCAGTCCGAGAAAATGGCAGCTCTGGGACAACTAGTCGCCGGAATTGCCCATGAAATTAATACACCCCTCGGAGCCATTCGTGCCGCCATCGGTAATACCGACAAAGCCCTCCAAGCATCCTTATCTCAACTACCTCAACTATTACCCATGCTTAACCCACAAGAGCAAGGCAACTTTTTCAGTTTCCTACAACTTTCTCTGAACAACCAATCCAGTCTTAGTACCAGGGAAAAACGTCAAATTAAACGCACAGTCACTAAACAACTTGAGTCTCACGACATTTCCAATGGTAAACAACTGGCGCACCTAATCGTTGAAGCAGGATTACATCATGGTGTTGAATCTCAAATATCTTTGTTGCAAACTCCTACAGCTAACCAAATTGTACAAATTGCCTACGATATTGCTCGCCTTTATAGCAACAGTCAAAATATTAACAACGCTGTGGAAAGAGCCTCAAAAATTGTCTTTGCCCTCAAGAGTTACGCACGTTACGATCAAAGTGGGGAAAAACAATCAGCTCAGATTACTGAAGGTATTGAAACCGTGCTGGAAATTTACCACAACTATTTAAAAAAGGGTGTAGAAGTGATTCGTGATTACCAAGATATTCCAGAAATTATGTGCTATCCTGATGAATTAGTACAAGTGTGGACAAACCTGATTCACAATGGAATTCAAGCGATGGATGGAAAGGGAAAAATAGAAATCCAAGTGCGGGTAGAAAATCAAGATATCATTGTGGAAGTGACAGACTATGGAACTGGTGTACCCCCAGAAATTCAGGATAAAATCTTTCAACCTTTCTTTACGACAAAAGCTGCTGGAGAAGGTAGTGGTTTAGGGTTAGATATTGTCAAAAAGATTATTAACAAACATCAGGGAAAGATTGATTTTACATCTGTTGTTGGTCAAACTACTTTTACTGTGACTATTCCCATGTAATTACCGAAAAATTGTGGGTATGCGCCTCCCCTTTTAAGGGGATAATAAAGAAAAATTTTCATTATTAGTCAATCCTCTTCTTTCAAGGAGAGGTAATTATTAATTATTAATTATTCATTATTAATTATTAATTATTAATTATT
>NZ_CEZPJD010000133.1:0-13590 GCF_983059655.1 Okeania sp. | reverse complement strand
CACATCTTCACAAACAAAACCTGGTAAAGACGTTCCATGGAACGTCCCTACTGTGGTCTACCCAAATGAAAACCGCTGTAAGTCATCTCAAGATGACTTCTGCTTTGAAGCAAGAAAAAAATTTCTTGGTTTCCTTCTGCCTTCTGCTATAAAACAGCAATATGCACGATCGCATCACCTTGATTAACCAGAGGATTTTGTAAACTACCAATGACTATTCCTGCACAGGAAGCATTCACCGTAGTACTTTTTTCTCCAAAAGCATCTGAAATTATACCTAAAACTTGCTTCTTTGTAACTTGCTGACCTAGTTTTACATATAGTCTCAAAATTCCACTACAAGAAGCTCTCACCCACTTAGTCTCATGAATTTGTACAGTTGTTTGTGGATCTATGTAGGTTTCTTGTTGATACATATTTAATGCTCCCATTACCTGCATAATTCCTTCCACTCCTACTTTAATAGCATTTTCGTCAAATCGTAATGCTTCTCCTGCTTCGTACAATAAGACAGGAATGCCACGTTTTGTTGCTGCTTCGCGTAGGGAACCATCTCTAGTTTGGGAATGAATTGTTACTGGTGCTGCAAATGCTTTTGCACATTCATAAGTTCTACTATCATGGAGGTTTGCCCGAATTTGTGGTAAATTTTTGCGATGATCTGAAGCGGTGTGTAAATCAATACCATGAGTAGATTTACTAACAATTTCTGCCATGAATAAATGAGCTAAACGACTACCAAGGGAACCTCTGTTTGAACCTGGAAAAGAACGATTTAAGTCACGACGGTCTGGTAAGTAACGTGATTGTTCTATAAAGCCAAATATATTAACAATTGGTACTGCAATTATGGTACCTCTTAATAGAGATGGAGAAATTTTTTGTAATACTTGACGAATAATTTCTACTCCATTAATTTCATCTCCATGAATAGCAGCACTTAACCAAAGTATCGGTCCTGTATGACTACCATTTATAACTGTCACTGGTAAAGTAATTAAAGTTTGAGTAGGCAGACGTGCTACTGGTATTTCTATACGTTGTCTTTGTGCTGGAGGAATAATTAAACCACCGATTTCGATCATTTTGTACTGAGTTTATGGCTAAGAATATTAAATGTAATTTTTTTAAGTATTAAAGATAAAAATTACATTTCAACAGGGCTATTTTTTAGTAAAAAAAGTACTATTTTACCGTTATAATTATAGTTATTGAGTAATAATATATAAGTAGGTGATTATCATTAAATAGGAAATAGTTTCTGGGAGGAAGACAGGAAATAGGGAACAGAAATTAAACAACTTTTATAATTTAATTTGACATTGGCCTTTTTGCATGATATAATAGAAAATAATTTTATTTTTCTCTAGCTAATATAATTTTTATGGCTAGTTACCATATTTCATAGATATGAAAACTACTATATTTATTTATTCCACTTGCTCAAGTTGATTAACTAATAATAATATCATAAGTGTGTGAATCAATAAAATATTTTGTATAAAAGTTAAATTTTTATTTATAGAAATCATATCTGTTTTTCATAAAACTTTTACCTATATTTATAGTTTTTCTGGCAAATAAAAATAATGTAAAAAAAATTTATGTAGTAATCACCCAGCTGAGTTAGCCATACAATTTAGTTGAAATTACTTATACAGATGATTATGGGTACTATATAATAATAGTATAAAAATTCACTTAGAGGATTTTATAGCTATGATATATATTATTTTTGCATTTTTTTTTAGCTGTAAAAATATTTTTGACCTAGTTATTTATCAGAAAATAAAACTTAATAAATATAAAAATAGAGCATTAAAATTTCTATCATTAAGGCAAAATCGTGGTGCGATCGCCAAACAATTTGCACTGACATTTTTTCCGATATCTATTCTCATCGGAGGTATTCTTGCTAATAGCTACTACATAGAATTGAGCAGCAAAAAAAAGATATTAAAAATAGAAGAAAAGCGAGTTGTAGAAGTGAAAAAAAACCTCATCAGCAACTCATTTGTGGCTTTGATTTTAGATGTGCAAAGTTTAGCTCAACTACCAGACATAAAAGACTATTTTTCTAAGAATAATAGTTCTCAAATACAACACTCACATTTAGAGCATATAGAAGAATATTTTTTTGCATTTGCCAAAGATCAGCAACTTTATTACCAAGTTCGACTGCTTGATAATACAGGTCAGGAAATAGTAAAAGTTAACTATGAAAATGGACAAGTTGAACTTGCTCGCCAAAAGTTACTGCAAAATAAAGCAGATAGGGATTACTTCAAAACAGCGATCGCTATGCCAAAGGATAGTATTTATATGTCGGTCTTTGACTTAAACCAAGAACAGGGAAAAACTGAACCACCATTTAAACCATCTATACGATTAGTGGCACCTATATACAATCGCCAAAATAAGCTCCAAGGCATGGTAGTAGCCAACTATATGGGAGAACACTTAAATCGACAGCTAACCCAAGAAAATTATCGGACTTTAGGCCAGTCAATGCTATTGAATAGAGCTGGATTTTGGTTAATCGATCCAGAAAAACCAGAAAAACAATGGGGTTTCATACTATCTGATCGAAGGCAACAAACATTTGAGCGTCAGTTTCCCGAAGCATGGCAAGATATATCTCTCAAAGATTCAGGACAAATACAAACTAAGAAGGGATTATTTAGTTTTACAACCTTCGATCCTCAGAATATACATAAAAACTTTGCTCAAGTAAACATTCCTAAAATTACCCTATCCAAAAACGTTATAGATAGCTACGGTTGGAAAATAGTTTCTTATATTACCCCAGAAGTATTGTCGGCTGAATCAGATCGAATGTTGATAAATTTCCTCTGGTTGTACCTATTTTTAAATGGTTTACTGGCTGTAAGTGTTGCTGTGGTGACAATAGTACGGAGAAAAAATCAACTGGCAAATGCTGAATTAAAGAAAACTCGGCATAAATTCCTGGAAGTTAAAAATCGCGACTGGCTCAAAAGTCATATTGCTAGCCAAATTCTTCACTCTCTCGATATCGACACTATTTTGGAAAAAGCTGTGAGCGAGATTCATACTTTACTTAATATTGAACACTGTACTTTTGCCTGGTATCAGACTACAACTGTACAGCCATTTTGGGAAATAGTAACAGAAGCTAAACATCCTGAATTAGTCAGTGCCATTAGTTGTTATTCCAGAGAAAGTGTTGACAAATTATACGATCGTTTTTTTAAGAGGGAAACTATCCGAATCAATAAAGTTAGTACCCTAGAAGATTTAGAACTCAAAAAATTGTTAATTGTTCAAAAATCCAAGTCTTTTATCGGATTACCAATAGAAATCTCCTCTGAAGTAGTGGGAGTGTTGAGTTGTAGTTATTGTACTCAAGTACATCATTGGCAGCAAGAAGAGGTAATACTGCTACAGGAAATAGTTGAGCAACTTGCAATTGCCATTAACCAAGCAAAACTCTACACTGATGCTCGCAAAACAGCTCTATCACTCCAAAAACTCACTGCTGAATTACAAGAGAGTCGCAGCCAGTTAATTGCTCATAATCAGGTACTGATCGAGCTTTCTAAAAATAAGATATTAACTCAAGGAGATTTCCTGCTAGCTTGCCAGATAGTCAATGAAGTAGTTTCTCAAACATTGGAAGTGAAACAAGTTGGTATTTGGCTGCTAGATGAAAATCATACTAAAATCAAATGTGTTGATTTTTACAGCTCCATCACAGACGAACATAATCAAGGAATGGAACTCGTAGTTACTAATTATCCAAATTACTTTAAGTGCTGGGAAAATTCTCATTTGATGGTTAGTAATGATGTTTCTTCAGACCCAAGAATGGAAAAACTACTGGAAGAATACTTAAAACCCTCTGGAATCACTTCTATGTTAGATGTAATCATCTATTTTCGTGGAAAAATGATCGGAGTAATGTGCTTAGAGCATATCGGTATTGTTCGTAACTGGAGTTTAGAAGAACAAAATTTTGCTAGTGCCCTAGCAGATTTACTTTCTCTGGCACTAGAAGCAAGTGAGCGAGTTGAAGCAGAATTACAACTACAAAAACGCACTCATGAATTAGAAACTACTTTACGGAAGTTGCGACTTACCCAAGCTCAAATGGTACAGAGTGAAAAAATGTCTAGTATTGGGCAAATGGTTGCCGGGATAGCTCACGAAATTAATAATCCAGTCAGTTTTATTCACGGTAATTTAATTCATGCTACCGAATATACTCAAGACTTGCTAGAAGTGATAGATCTCTACCAACAACACTTCCCTGATGCCCCAGAAGATATTACTGAACTGCTAGAGGATTTAGATTTAAACTTTCTCCAAGAAGATTTGGATAAGTTATTTAAGTCAATGCGGATGGGAACCGATCGCATTACTGAAATTGTCAAATCTTTGCGGACTTTCTCTCGCCTAGATGAAGCACAATTTAAAGAAGTAAATATCCATGAAAGTATTGATAGTACTCTTACTATTCTCCATAACCGTCTGAAGCCAAAACCAGGTACTACAGAAATTCAGGTAATCAAAAACTATGGCCAGTTACCTTTGATTAACTGCTATGCTGGCGAACTCAATCAGGTATTTATGAATATTCTCAGCAATGCTATTGATGCCGTGGAAGAAAAAAATCAGCAGCAGACAATGACAGGAAAAAAATATACTGGTAAAATTAGTATTAACACCGCAATAGTAAAGAAAAATTGGGTTGTCATTCGGATAGTTGACAATGGTTATGGAATTTCGCCAGATATTCAGTCTAAGTTATTTGACCCATTTTTTACCACCAAAAAGATTGGCAAGGGAACAGGATTAGGATTGTCAATTAGCTACCAAATTGTCGTCAAACATCATGGAGGGAACCTAATATGTAACTCTAAATCTGGAGAGGAGACAGAATTTATCATTGAAATTCCGATTAGACAATCTTTCCAAAGAGGCAACAGCGAATAATTAATAATTAATAATTAATAATTAATTAGGGCTTGCTGAATAAAATTATCATCAATACCAGTTAAGGCTTCCAGGATTAAATATTGCTGAAAAATTGCAAGGTTTTTCGCTATTTTATACCAAAGTTAAAAAGTCTTGCTACATCTTATTGAGAGTAGGCAGTAGGGTTAAAATACATAAGATATATTGGTTTAATACCGATAATCGTTGCAAATATTGCTGATTCATTATTATTATTTAATAACTGAAGTCTTCATGCAGATAGTCTAAACTGTTCCCTGTTGCCTATCATCACCATCATACTTTTTCAGCAAACCCTAATTAATTGTTAAAGAAATTGCTTTTAGATAAAAGGGGGTTTTATTCATGTTAAAAATTCTCGTGCATAATCTAATAATCAGAGGAGTTTGTTTTTGGAGACGACAGCGTTCTAATTATGTCCAAAGTCTTTCCTGCAAAATTTCTCTGTGTAATTTTTTAGTGATTTTTTTTGTGTTACAAATATCAATAGTAATGTTACTGCTAATATTTGTAACAGTTTGGAATGGGCATCGAGCTAGCTATAATCTAGCAGAAAATCTCCATAAAGAAATTATCAATAATGTTACTAATTTACTAGAAAATTATCTGCGTCAACCTCTTTTGATTAACCAGATGAACCACAATGCTGTGAAATTAGGTTTGTTGGATTTATCCGATCTAGAAACAACAGGGCGTTTATTCCTCCAGCAAAGCCAGATATTTGATGTCAGCTATATTAACTTTGCCAATGAGGGCGGAGAATTTGTGGGTGCTGGTATAACAACCAAGAACAATATAAGTATTGATATTACTACCCGCTCCCATCCTCAAATCATATATGAGTATGCTGTTGACTCACAAGGAAATCTGGGAGATCTTCGCAGGAGTTATGCCTACGATTACAAAAAAGAATACTGGTATACTCAGCCAATTAAAGCAGGTAAAGCTATCTGGAGTGACATTTATCTGTGTGATGGAATAACTAATGCCTTAGCAATTTCTGCAAGTTACCCTATCTATGATGATGACCAAAAATTAATTGGTGTTTTGGGAGTAGATCAAGGGATTTCCGATCTTTCTAATTTCCTAAAGAAGTTAAAAATTAGTCAATCTGAAGTAGTGATGATTATGGAACGTTCTAGTATGTTGGTTGCTAGTTCCTCAAAATTACCTTCTTTTGAGGTTGTCAATGGTAAAGCAAAACGGTTAGCAGCAGTTAATAGTCCCGATCCACTGACTCAAGCAACTGCTCGATATTTGCAACAACAGCTTAAAAATCTACAGACAATTGAGTCAGATCGACATTTTCATACAGAATTACTAGGCGAGCAATATTTTGTTTATGTTTCAAATTGGGGAGAAAATTTAGGTTTGGACTGGATGGTAGTTGTAGCAACACCGGAGTCATACTTAATGGCAGGTGTCTATGCCAAACTGAAAATCATTGTCCTAGTTTTTTTAGTAGCATTCATACTAGCAATAAAATTAGCGATCAAAATTGCACGTTGGCTTACTGCCCCTATTCTCAGCCTTCATAGGGCATCTCTATCTGTTGCGTATGGAAATTTCAACCAGAAAGTGCCATTAAAAAATATTGCTCCTGGGCTACCAAATATTCGCGAGCTAGACGAACTAGCGATCGCTTTTAATCTGATGGCTACTCAGTTAAAAATTGCTTTTGAAGCATTGGCAGAAATGAATCAGACTTTAGAAAAACAAGTTGAGGAGCGCACTGCACAACTAGAAAGGAGTCGCAGACAGTTAATTGCTAATAATCAGGCTCTGATCGATCTATCTAAAAATAAGGTATTAACTCAAGGAGATTTTTTAGCAGCTTGCCAAAAAATTAATGAAGTCGTATCGCAAACATTGGAAGTTCTACAGGTTGGTATTTGGTTGCTAGATGATGCTCACACTCTCATTCGATGTGTTGATTGTTACAGACTTACAAAAGACGAACATACTCAGGAAATAGAATTGCTAGCTGCTGACTATCCAAGTTATTTCCAAGCTTGGAAAAATAGTCGCTTACTAGTTATTGACAACGTAAATTTAGATCCAAGAGTCAAAGATTTGCTTGAGGAATATCTGATACCACTTGGCATTAGTTCCATGTTAGATGCTTTGATTTATTCTGGCGGACAAGTCATTGGGGTAATTTGCCTAGAGCATATTGGTACTCCCCGTACCTGGACTCTAGAGGAACAAAATTTTCTTGCTACCCTAGCAGATTTTGTAGCCCTAGCACTAGAAGCAAGTGAGCGAGTTGAAGCAGAGCGCGCTCATCAGTTAGCACAAAAAGCACTTCGGCAGAGCGAAACCCGTAACCGGGCAATGTTAGAGGCAATTCCAGATTTAATTATGCGCGTGCGACGAGATGGCACTTGTTTAGATTTTATTCCTCCTGAAAGTATTGAACTGATAGATTTTCCCTCTAATGATAAACCTTTACCAATAAATTTATTAGGGCAAGAGCTTTACTATATTGATCGAGCAATACTCACAGGCAAACTACAAGTTTATGAACGACAAATTATCAGAGATGATCGGGTATGTTACGAAGAACTCCGCATCATTGTCAATGGAGAAGAGGAAGTATTAATGATTGTGCGAGATATCACCGAACGGAAACAAGCTGAGGAGCAAATCAAGCAATCTTTAGCAGAAAAAGAAGTATTACTTAAAGAGATTCATCATCGCGTTAAAAATAACCTCAATATTATTTCTAATTTATTAGATTTGCAATCCTACTCAATTACTGATGAAATTGCGCTTCACCTATTTAATGATACTAAAAAACGCATTCAAACTATGGGATTAATTCACGAACAGCTTTACAAAGGTAATCATTTTGGAAAGGTAGATTTTGGTGAATATATAAAACAGTTAGTCAACAATATCTTTTTTTCTTGTCAAAGCAGCCACAACAGAGTAAATCCTATTATTAAAGTCGAACCAATATTACTAAATTTAGAAACAGCTGTGCCTTGCGGTTTACTGATTAATGAACTTCTGATGAATGCTTTTAAGCATGGTTTTCCCGGTATAAAATTAGGAGAAGTTAGGATAGTGATGTTTAAAGATATCAATCAAAAATTAGTCTTGGAAGTATCTGATAATGGTATTGGAATACCTTCGACAGTTAACTGGGAAACTTCTAATTCTCTGGGCTTAAAACTCGTCCATATTTTAGCGAAACAGTTAAATGGAACTATTACTTTTGATACTTCTGATGGTACAGATATTCGCTTTATTTTCTCAGAATTACAGTACAAAAAAAGGTTTTAAAATGTCAAAAAAATTATAATATATATTATCTTTGGAGGTATTACAATGAAAATCCCTAGCCCTTCTGCAAAAAATCATCAAGTTAACTGCACTGCAACTGCTAAAATTCTGATTGTTGAAGATGAATTAATTGTGGCAGAAAATCTAAAAATGGTTTTACAAAAACTAGGTTATGAAATTGTCGGAATTGTTCACTCTGGAGAAGAAGTAATACAACAGGTTGCTACAACAAATCCAGATGTGATCCTCATGGATATCATGCTTCAAGGAGAGATTGACGGAATTACAGCAGCAGCAAAAATATATCAACAATTCCAGTCTCCAGTAATTTTTACTACAGCCTATGCTGACGATGATACCATTGAACGAGCAAAACATACACACCCCTATGGTTATCTAATCAAACCTTTTCAAATCTTAGACTTAAAAACTACTATAGAAATTACATTGCAAAAACATCAGTCAGTTGTTGCTACAAAAGCCGAATATACTGGTAAACTTGAAGATGCTTACCAAAAGTTAGAGCGTTTGCACAAGTATGACCCACTGACGAACCTACCCACTAGGAAAGTTTTGCAAAGTATGTTTGAAGAGATAGTAGATACATTATCAAACCCCCTACTGAACGATCGCTCTCATTTCCATCAATCTCTGTATATACCAGTCTTTTGCCTGAGTATCGATCGCTTCTATCGAATCTACCAATACATGGATCGTCAAGAAACTGACTATTTGTTGCAAACGGTAGCCAAGCGAATTGTTGAGGTAGTAGGAAAGAATAATGTTGTTGCCCGTACAGATATTAATGAGTTTATCCTAATTTTGGAGCCTGTAGAATACTTAGGCCAAGCTAATGAAATTGCTAAATCTGTATTAAAAACCATCGCCAATCCCTATATTATTGGAGAGCGAGAAGTTTTTCTCACAGCAAGTTTAGGTGGAGCGCTCTATCCTCGTGACAGCAACAGTTTTCTATCTTTATTACAAGATTGCCATTTAGTGATGCAAAAAGCTCAAGAGCAAGGAGGTAATCGTCATCAATTCCATAGCTCACAGGGTAAAACCAGTAATACTAACTTGTTAGCTCTAGAAACAGATTTACACTATGCGATTGATCGCGAACAACTTCAGCTTTATTATCAACCGAAGGTAGACCTAAAAACAGGTGAAATTTCTGGTGCTGAAGCTCTCTTGCGTTGGCAGCACCCACAGTCGGGTTTCATATCTCCAGCAAAATTCATTCCTCTAGCAGAAGCTACTGGTTTGATTGAAACTATTGGGGAATGGGTATTAGAAAATGCCTGCCAACAACTCCAAGTCTGGCAAGAAGATGAGCTACTCAAACACTTTAAAGTAGCTGTTAACATTTCAAGTTATCAACTTCGACAGCCTCTGTTACAGCATAAGTTTTCCAAAATATTACTAAATCACAAACTCAGTGCCAATTTTATAGAGTTAGAGTTGACTGAAAGTGCTTTGGTGGAAGATGTCGATTTAGCCCAGCAACAGCTAGAAGCTTTCAAAACTCTAGGATTGAATCTAGCGATCGATGATTTTGGCACTGGTTATTCGTCTTTGAGCTATCTCTATAGATTTCCTTTTGATACTCTCAAGCTTGATCGCTCGTTTTTATGCAATATTCATAAGCATTCTAAGAACAGAGCCATTGTGATTGCAATGATTCAAATGGCACGCCAACTAGAGCTTAATGTTGTAGCGGAAGGGGTGGAAACAAAAGATGAACTAGCATTCTTGCAAAAACACCATTGCGATATGATTCAGGGTTATCTTTTTAGTCCCCCTATTTCTGCACAGGCATTTTCCCAGTTAGTGCATGAAGGAAAAATTTTGCCTATATAATAGCAGTGAACAGACAACAGATAAGATTATATCAAATCCGTTTAATTAGACATAAAAAAAAATCTCCAATCATCATAACTACGCTCATCAAAGTTATTATCTTTCCTCCTGAATTCTAGGGTTTGCTGAATCAGTCTTTTTGTTGAGGTAGAGAGTAATGCGATCGCGCACTTAATCTTTTTCTGCATTCTTCTCTAAAAACTCAATGATCTTGCCAGAAACATCTACTCCTGTAGCTGCTTCTATTCCTTCTAAACCAGGAGAAGAATTCACTTCCATCACGACTGGGCCATGATTAGAACGCAACAAATCTACTCCAGCAACTCTCAACCCCATTGCTTTAGCTGAACGCACAGCAGTTGAACGTTCTTTAGGAGTTAATTTAATTTTTTCTGCTTTACCACCCCGGTGCAAGTTTGAGCGAAACTCGCCCTCAGCTCCCTGTCTTTTCATAGATGCTATTACTTTATCTCCTACTACAAAACATCGTAGATCTGCACCACCTGCTTCTGGAATAAATTCTTGAACTAAAATATTAGCATCCAAGCCACGAAAAGCTTCAATAACTGACTTAGCAGCTTGATAAGTTTCTGTTAAAACTACCCCTATTCCTTGAGTTCCTTCTAATAGTTTAATTACCAAAGGAGCGCCTCCCACGGTATTAATTAAACCATCAATATCTTTAGTAGAATGAGCAAACCCAGTTACAGGTAATCCAATTCCTTCTCTAGCTAATAACTGCAAACAATGTAATTTATCACGAGACCGAGAAATACCCTGAGAAGGATTTGTAGTAAAAACTCCCATCATTTCAAATTGTCTAACTACAGCTGTACCATAAAATGTTTTAGAAGCACCAATGCGAGGAATTATAGCATCAAATCCTGACAAAAATTCACCTTTATAAATAACTTGAGGTTTCATCGAAGTAATATTCATATAACAGCGCAGGTAATCAATAATTTGCACTTTGTGACCCTTTTTTTCTCCTGCTTCTAGCAATTTTCTAGTTGAATAAAGATTTGGATCACTTGATAAAATAGCGATTTTCATTTTATTATTTTCTAGAATTTTCCCTTATTTTTGATGTTTTTTTGCTTTTTTAGCTAAATAGGATTTGCCTGGGTTAATTAAGAAAAAATCTCGCACAGCTTGTCGCCCCAATAACATTCTAAATCCCATTAATTCACGATTAGTTAATGTTAATTCAACTGGCAATTTTTTTTGCATTAAATTTACTTCTGTGAGAATAACAGGGCGTAATTCTGCTTGCCCACTAGAACTACGAACATGACGTTCATCTATTAATTCTGCTTCAGCAATTACTGTTTGATTAGTATCTCGTTGTTGGGGATGAATTTTAAATTTTACTCTTGGTTTACCATCAATTTCAAAAGTTTCAATATCAAAAGCGTGTAAAGCAGAAGAACGGGCACCAGTATCGATTTTTGCCTTAATTCTAGTAATGCCAATTTCGGGTAATGCTATCCATTCCCGCCAGCCAATAATTGGTAATTCTTGATGTTTCATATATAAGTTAAGAAGGAAGAAGGAAGGAGGAAGAAGGAAGCAAAACACTATCACTTTTAACTTTTAAGTTAAACTCATATCATAAGATGGTGCGTTACGGCGCAATTTTACGTTTTGAGGTACAACGCATTTACATGGTTGCGCCTAACGCACCCTACACACTGTTCCCTGTTCCCTGTTCCCTATTGCCTATTCCTTCTATAAAAGGGGCGTTTAACAACAATAGCAGCATAATTTTTTCCCCTAACTTCTACTTCTAATTTTTGACCTACCTTAGCTAATTTTTTAGGTACATAAGCTAGAGCGATCGCTTTCCCCAAAGTAGGAGACTTAGTACCGCTGGTAACTTCCCCTACCACTTTGCCATCACTCAAAACAGGATAACCATGACGAGCAATAGAGCGATCGAGCATTTCCAAACCTACCAACCGTTTTGAAACTCCCTCTGCCTTTTGTGTTTCCAAGACCTGACGACCAATAAATTCTCCCTTTTTATCAAGGTGAACTAACCAACTTAAACTCGCTTCTAGAGGAGTAGTTTCAGTATCAATATCTTGACCATAAAGAGCCATTGCAGATTCTAAACGTAGAGTATCTCTTGCTCCCAAACCACAGGGAGTAACGCCAGCATTCAACAAATTGCGCCATAACTCCACACCCACAGACGGGTCAACCATGATTTCAAACCCATCTTCCCCAGTGTAACCAGTTCTAGCAATAAAACCAGGTTGCTCTAATACAGTAATATCTGAATGCCCATAAAATCCAATTGATGCCAAATTTTCCTTGACAAATTGCTGCAAATAAGATTCTGCTTCCGGACCTTGGACAGCCAATAACACTTTTTCCTCAGAAATATCTTGGAATTTAACACCACTAGCTTCTAGATTACTTAATATCCATGCTTTATCATTAGCTTTAGTGGCAGCATTAACAATCATAAAACCCCGTGCTTCGTTGGTAAGGGGATCATCACTTTGACGATAGAAAATGAAGTCATCAATAATGCCTCCCTGGGGGTTTAATAAGACAGTGTATTGCGCTTTACCAGGTTCTAAGCTACTCAGGTCGGAAGGTACTAAAAGTTGAATTTTTTCGATTAAGTCGTGGCCTTGAGCGATAAACTTGCCCATGTGGGAAATATCGAACATTCCAGCTTTGGTGCGTACTGCTTCATGTTCGTTACTGATGCTGGTGTATTGTACTGGCATTTCCCACCCAGAAAATTCTACCATTCTGGCCTTGAGTTCGGTGCATAAGTCATATAGAGGTGTGCGAGAAAGAGATTGTGTATTAGATTCTGTTGATTTGGCCACTGCTAGTTCCCTAAGTTGATGATTAACTTTATTGATTTTAGGACATTGTATGTATTTACAGAAGTCAGGAGGGAATAGCGATAGCAAAACGATGGAGTCTGCTGACAGTTTTATTCTTGTGGTGCGGGCATCTTGCCCGCCATCTTTACCCGCCATCTTTACCATCTTTACCCGCCATCTTTACCTTTACAGACCACTGTAGGGACGTTCCATGGAACGTCCCTACAAGGTTTTGCTTGTGAAGATGTGGTTCAAGCGCTGTAAGAAAAGGAAGTAAGAAAAGAAACAGAATTCACAGTTTTTTCAGAATATCTTATTTAAGAATCTGACTGATAAATTTGCCGTAATTGGTCGATAGTTTCCAAAGTTTTGAGAGAGGCCAGAATTGTTTCTAAAACCTGGATATTTTCAATAGTATTAATTTCTGAAAATATTTCTTTTCCTGACTCACCAAATTTCAATTCTAATCCTAGTTCTATTCCAGAAAGTATTCCTTGTTGTTGACCAAAAAATAAGGTCTCAAGCCTCCCCTTTCAAGGGGATGAAAAAAAAATAAAGTTCAATATTTCAAGCCTCTGACTTCAGGCAGAGGTACTGATAA
>NZ_CEZPJD010000132.1:0-13640 GCF_983059655.1 Okeania sp. | reverse complement strand
AGGCTAAAACCAATATCAGTAAAGACATTTAGGTTTAATCAGCAAGCCCTAAATAATATTATGTCCCCAGCAAAACGACCGCTCGCGACGCAGCCAAGGGGACGCTTTGGACCTCATTTTTCGGTAAATTAGTAGAAATTTGGTCTTGAGATGAGAAGATACATTTTTTCATCTTTGGTGTTCAAATTACAGCTTTATTCTTGTCTTACAGAACTTTTTAGGATAGTGAGGTACAGTTTAAAAATTAATCTTTTTTTCCCTACTGACTATTCCCTAAAGTCCTAAATTTTTTTTACCTCATTAACTCCAAAACTGCTGTAATTTTAAGATTAACGATCGCATTAATTCAGATAGGCAAAGAATGGAATTAATAATAAATAACAATGTGCATTGTGAGTATCAACTTTCAAAATTTGATAGGAAGATGGGAGTTTGGCCATATTATGGTGTAATAAATTGGTATAGCGCTACAAGTTTAGGTTAGGACATTCCTAAATCTACCAAACCCACTAACAGCTTACTGTTGCCTGTTGCCTGTTGCCTGTTGCCTAGCGCGTAGCGCTATATCAGCATCGAGTAGATTCTCAGAGATTAAAAATAGCAATTCAATAAATAGTAGATAGTGTGCCTATTTTGGGAGGGAGATTGGTAAAGCATTTTTTTTCTCCATTAAAAGTTGTATGTAACCCACAGAAATCTGGTATAGGTTTTGCCTATATCGATCTAGGCGAACAGGAAATAAGTATTGATAATTTATTAGATGCCAAAACTTATGTAAAAAATGAATTCAACATTCCCAAAAATTCTTCAGATGCTATTAATAAAGATACTCCATTAGTATATGTAGTTTTGAATCATAATCAAAATTACTGTGGCATAACTCTGCTGATAAATCATCTCATAGCAGATGGTGGAACATATTTTAAATTATTAGAATATCTTTCTCAAGCTTATGAAGACCCAGAATATGTTCCTAAATCTGAACCATTATTTACAATAGATTTTAATCAAATAGATGATTTCATTGCTACAAGTTTTAAAAAGTTACCATGGAAAGATAAGCTTTTAAGTTCAACATCTTTTATTGTTTTTATATTAAACAGTATTTTTAAAAATAAACATAATTGGAGTTATCTTGAATGTATCTTAACAAAAGAAAAGTTAGACTTAATTAAAAGGAAAAATAAAAATTTGTCTAATGAAGAAAGTGCATATAGCACAAACGACGCTTTATTTGAGTTTTTATCAGTTGTTCCGATTAAAAGATTTATTTTTCCTTGTAACTTAAGATCTAGAAATGTTGGTATACCAGAAAATTATCTGGGAAATGCTGAAGCCTTAGTTTTAGATTTAACTAAACCAGAAAATAATTATATGCTAAAGCATACTGATGTGAGAAAATCAGTCAATCAACTTTCACGAATATACAGTTATGTACCTACTTTTAATGGCAAGTACATGGCTCATAATTCATGGGTAAAATTACAAAACTATTTGCCTGGTTTCGGTGGTAAATTAATTCTGCAAAGACTGTTTGAATTTGATGATATACCAAAAGATGTATTATCATTTGCCTGTAAATCTTCACTAATATACAGATTGACAGAAAATAAATATTTATTGATCTATATCAATTTAAAAAATGTTGTTTCTCAAGTTGAAAAGAAGTTAATAGATTTTGGTGTAGAAGAGATTATTATTAAAACATCGTAATTCAGTAGATAATAATCACAAATTGAATCTGCCTCAAAAATCAATTAGCTTTTAAGTTGCCAGTTATTCAGATTAAAAAAATCTTGATTTAGCTAAAAACATTCTCAAATGACTTTGTCACTTGCTTCTAATCCGCGTTATATTACCAGTACAGTCTATTTCTCGCCTGTAATAAGAGAGAAATTGGCATTTGATATTGACTTAACTTACACTTATGAATCCCGATAATCTCACCCAAGCAATACAAAAAGGATTTCGTATCACTCTAGGTGCAACTTCCTTTTTTATAGAAACTGTGCAAGACTCTACTAAACGAGATGAAAATTTGAATAAATTAAGTACTGATTTTAACCAACTAACTGAAGAATGGGCTGATAGAGGAGAGATGACTGAACAAGAAGCCAGGAACTTTGTTGATACAATTTTGAATCAACAAAATAGTCAGGCTGATACTGATAGTACAACCGTTTCTTCGAGTCCTACTTCTGCTTCTAGTTTTGTGTCATTAGATGTACAACAAGATTTGCTAGAGCTAACTCAAGAAATTGCCAATCTACGAACTGATTTACAGAAACTTCAGGAGTCAGACCCTCAAAGCTGATAATACATCACAATATATAGTCCTGGATAAGTCTTAGACATTTATCCAGCTATTAAAAAGTCTTTATAAAATAGGATAAATCACCGAAAAATTATGGTTTAAAGCTTCCCCTTTTAGGGGGATAATAAAGAAAAATTTTCCTTTGAGTCAATCCTATCCATTTCAAAGGAGAGGTAATTATTAATTATTAATTATTAATTATTAATTGTTGAAAACACCTAACCCAGCTAATAATCTAATTTAGCTGAGTTAGTTTTTTTTTAGTCGTTTTCCCATTTTTCGTTGCCTATTAGGTCAGCAATTCGGTCTCTAAGTAGAAAGTTACATTTTTCTAGCTCACCCTCTACACAAGCCCATTCTCTGACAGGAATATATTGGCAGAGAGTATAAATAGGTTGCTGACGTCCAAGAACTCCTTTTTGTACAAGTTCTTTTGCTTCATCTCTGATTATGTCTAAAGAATATTGAACTGTGGTGTAAGTCATGGTCACCCTTTTTGCCTAGTTTGAGTAATTTTCGGCGCTATTAATAATATAGAACAAAAATCCTGATTATGAATGTTAAATTTTTCAGTATACAGAGTTACAATTTGTTATCGGATTTTGATAAGAATTCTAAAAGTCATAGAACCAAAACATTTGCTAATAGTATTAGTCTAAGTTGGAACTCTACACTCTGAGATGCTATCTACAAAGTCACTAATTAACTATTTCTCTAGTTTCCTGACCTGAAAAAATCATATCCCTATTATCACTTTTATTTTTTTTGTCAAGGATTATGGGAGTTTTATTAGATTTTAGAGAAAAAGTTATAAATTTGTAAATCTTTAAATATCTTAAACTTTTAAATTTTTAAAGAAAAGCTGTAAAGCGATCGCTTGGGCTTCCGGCATTTGTCCATAACAAAAAATGTAAGGTATATCTAATAACATTTCACAAGAAAACTGTTTCAATGTATACTGACTACCGTATATGATGAGACCCTTTAATTCACTATTTATTAATAATTTTTTAATTAAATCCTGAGATGCTCGTGTTAAACTAGCTATTTGACTAAATGCACTGCCTCTAATAAATAGCTGTAGTAAAGTCGAATGGTTGGGAGTAAGAGCTTCTGGGAGTTCTGAGTTACTGTCAATAATTTGTAGCTGGTAACCAAATTGTTTGGGGATAGTAACCGCTGGAGTATGATTACCTAAAAAAGTACAGTTGAGTATATCCCCTACAAAAACTAAATTGCGTAAATGCTTGACACTTGGTTTTGGTGGGAGATAACTTCCTCCGACTTGCAAAGAATCACACAAAATCTTACTTACAGTTTCTTGTGCTTGTGGTTGTTCCAGCTTGTCAACTAAATGGTATGTAGAGGCTGAGAAATCATCTGACCCTTTCTCATTTCCTGGTTGCCAAGTAGGATAAACTTTAGTCTTAACTTGCTCAATTCTTTGCAAAGATTCATCAATCCGTGCTTCAGAAATACGACCTTGACTCACTGCATTACAAACAGCATTAATAGTAACCTCTGGATCTAGAGGCATCAGTAAAATATCTGCACCAGCTTCTACAGCCAAAACCGAAGCCTCTGCCAAACCATAACGATTAGCTATTGCTCCCATAACCAAAGCATCGGTCACCACTAATCCATTAAAACCCAACTTTTGGCGCAACTGACCTGTGATAATTTTATGTGATAGAGTTGCAGGTAATTCCGAATCCCAAGCAGGAATCAACAAATGGGCACTCATTACAGAATCCACTCCAGCAGCGATCGCCTCTACAAAGGGAGGCAATTCAATTTCTGTCAGTCTACTTTCTGAATGAGGTAAAACAGGCAATTCAAAATGAGAATCAACGGTAGTATCCCCATGACCAGGAAAATGTTTAGCAGTAGTCAAAACTGGATATTTTTGGGTGCCTCGAATAAAAGCGGTTGCCAGTTGACCAACTAATTCAGTCGTTTCTCCGAAAGCACGAATATTAATCACTGGGTTACCAGGATTATTATTCACGTCCACCACTGGAGCTAAAACCCAATTTAAACCAATTGCCATAGCTTCTTGAGCTGTAATATCCCCCATAATTTCAGCATACTCTATAGCTTTTTCGAGGTTTGTTTGAGCAATAGCAGCGATCGCCATTGGTGGAGGAAACCAAGTTGCCCCAGCAAACCTTTGACCTACTCCTTCCTCAATATCAGCAGCCAAAAGTAGGGGAATTTTTGCCCAAGACTGAAGCTGTTGGATACGAGTTGCCAAGTCTATAGCACTCCCATCTACAAAAATTACTCCTCCAACGCCTAAGTCTTGCAGCCAATATTTGAGTTTATGGGTAGGGGGTTCCCAGTCTGGATAACGAATTTGATTGTCAAATAGGTTGCCGGAAGCCCTAACTACAACCATCTGAGCGACTTTTTCTGCTAAATTCATAGTTTAGTGATGAAGATTTGAGAAATGGTTCATTGATTGATAATGAATAATGGATAATTACCTCGGGTTTTAACCGTTACGGAATTGAATATCAGGAAATCTGATTTCTTCTCTTGCTTCGATAGTCGGACAGCAAAGGTTTCCTCTCCATCCCACCCTACTAGCGTGTCTAGGCTAAAATTGTGGGTAAAATTAACTCTCCGAATCCCCCCCAACCCCCCTTTCCAAGGGGGGAGAGGTCTATATTTTCGCTCCCCACATTTTCAAGCTTGACGCGCCACTACAGGAAGCTACGCTAACGACCGCTTTTTTCTCCTTGCTCATGAGAGGATTTTTACCTAGATTCGATTAATTATTAATTATCCATTATCAATTATCCATTGGTACTTAATCTATTCCATCTGAAGTTAGTTTTTCTATGTTCTGAGAATCTGATGCTGTAGGATTTTCAGTTTCCTGTTGTTGACGTTCTTCAGAAAGCTGGTTTAAAAGTGATATAATTTGAGTCCCACGTTCTAGAGAGCGGTCTTCGACAAAGATAACTTCTGGAGTCCGACGCAGACGTATTCTATGACCCAATTCGCTGCGAACATAGCCAGTAGCAGATTTTAGACCTTCCATAGTCTGGAATCTTACTTCATCAGAACCATAGATACTGACAAATATTTTAGCGTGTTGTAAATCTCCAGAAACATCTACATCTGTAATGCTAACCATACCAATTCCTACACGGTCATCTTTGATACCATGGAGCAACATCTGGCTGACTTCCCGCTTGATTAATGAAGCAACTCGGGAAATGCGGCGATCTGTAGCCATGACAATTACCCCCTACGATTTAATACTGAACATATCTATTCTAATACTTCTTTTGACAACTCTCCGTTCTTCTTGGGCGGGAATCCTACCTTCACTGAAAAACACTTTACTCTAGTAGAATATTATGGGAGCTAAACAGATGGAGGGTGGGGAGTGTGGGGAATACAAGTTCTGGTCTGACCCTACGCTGTATTAATCAAAACTTATCCTTGTCAGGATGGGGTTATATAAAATCCGGTTGTATGATATATGTATAATATATGATTATAATATAGTTATTTAAATCTACCCTATTTCCCTACTCTTCTACTACCATCTCCCCATATATCCCAACAACTCTAATAAGTATTCAACTAAGTATTCAACCGAATTTGATATAATTCATCAGCTCTTTAATATCTTGATTGTTCAAATTTTCACTTGAAGCTTATCTGCAAACTACTATATTTTGGGTTATTAGCAATGGAGAAAGAATTTTTTATTGGTCAAAAAGTAAGGTTAACTATTAAACCACCATACATTAAGACTGCTGAATCAATGCCTATATTACGTCCCCCTGATGTTGTACGTTTGGGAGAAGTAGGAACTATTTTGAGTCACAAACCGGGAAATTATTGGGCTGTTCGTTTTGAGAAAGGAGCGTTTCTCATAGATAGTCAATATATAGAGGCTGAGACAGTTGATGCTGAAACTACTCAGCCACATCATAATATTGAAGAAGATACTGCTAAAATCAGTCCACCTTCAGATCAATTGTAGATTTATCTGAGAAGTTCTTCAAGGTTACCAATAGTTCCTTTAACTTTGTCTACAATTTCATTAATTTTACCTACATCTATGTGCATTTCTTCGGTAGGATATTTTTCTAGAACTTCCAAGACTGATATTCGATTGTCATCTGCTGCTGCTAGAATTATGGCAGAACGTAAGGCTTTGTCGCTTTCGTAATTGTGTCTTGTCTGAATTACTTCTGCAATACCTTTGGTTACATTTTGGCCGAGGTTACTATAAAGCACTTTGGCTAAGTTATTAACATTAGCTCCGACTTCTAATGTCATTAAACCACGAACTGTATTGGGACTGATTTTCGATATTCCGAGAGCTTGGGAAATTGTTTTGGTAGTTTTGCCTGTTTCTGCAAATACTCGCAGATCCTTGACTTTTATTGATGCGGTGATTGGGCCAAATAGCTCTATTACTATTTTTTCTGTGGCGATCGCGCTTTGACCGGAGAGCATAACTCCAGCGATCGCTCCTAAGATCATTAATGGACTACGAGATAACATACTTGGTAATTGCATATTTAGTTTTCAATTATAGCGCTGCGCGCAGGCAACAGGCAATAGGCAACAGGCAACAGGGGGAATAAAAAGCTTATCATATAAGACTTTTAGCTATTGGACACTTCCTGCAATTTGTAAATATGCCAGCGCACATTGCTATATATTTGAATCTAAGCAATTGAATACACATTTATGGATAATTTGTCAATCTATAGTATTATTTCTAATTCTCATCTTAGCTTTTTGTTTTAATCAAGATGTTTTGATATATTTTATCTTAATAATTATGGATTCGATCGGGCGATAGTTCTCTATTTTCTGGGATTTATTTTGACGATTTTTTACTTGGCAAAAGTCTTGATTTATATTTTGAATAAATTTAAATTTATTTTATAGAACCCCTAAACGGATCTATTAAGCATCTCCTCCACACATAGGGAGTAGATGTTGCATGCAACGTCCGTACAGAGTAGGGGGAAAGAATTGATGAATAACAGTGCAATAAAAGAGCATGATTTTTGATTGTTGGAGATATCTATCTATCTATAGTAATTAAATATCAATATCCTCACTTCTTGGCCTAAAAACCCAACATTAGCTAATATTCCAAATGGCTTCTATAGATGTATTTAATTATAGCGGTTTTCACTCATATTGACTACGAAATTTCTCTCTTATACCTTTAAGCCAAAATCTCTGTATTCTACTAAACATGAAAGCTTCTATAAGCGATCGTTCCTACTTTGCTTTTCCTGAGAATATTTTCTGATAATCACTACATAATAATTATCGTTGATCGTAGTCGCAGGAAAAGTTAGGACAAATCAAAAGCTTAAAACTAAGATAACGTCATTTCAGTTATCAGTTATCAGTTATCAGTTATCAGTACCGACCACTAAAGCTGGAGGCAAGAAAATACGCTCACTGAATATTCTCTTGGTCGATTGGATATGGCGTTTGCTAGCGCACAACTACGTTAACGCATTTGCGATAGCATTCCGCAAGGAAAGCGTCCCGGAGGGAACGGGGACCCGCTCTTGACAGAGCCGCCATCCCACCCAACGGGTGCGCTGCACTTTTTCCTAGGTCATGCTCGGCAAACATGTTGCGTAGCAAAACGACCGCTTTTCATCCTCTTAAAAGGGGAAGCTTTAGATCTTATTTTTTAGTAATATTTTTCCTTCTTCCTTCTGCTATAAAGGCCAAATAAAATCCTGACATAAAAAATTGGCAAATTTTTGTTCTGATAATGTGTTTTTGTTACCGCTATAGTGTAAAATACCGAATCAGTTATTCACAGTAATTTTGGCTTAATAAATCTGAAGCTATGGCTATATTACTAAGTTATTTATGGCTGAGCTGAACTTAGTCAATATATATACCTATTTTTGATTGAAGTAGTTAAGTAAATTACTAAAAATCATTCATGTATTGAAAAAATCAGAAGCGATCTCTAGCACTAACCAATGTGTGAGATAGTCACCACACTTTCAAATTTCTTGAAATAGATTGGGTGGTAGTAGTGGAATTTAAGTATTTTTTTTGAGAAAGTTTTAATAATATGAAAAATCACAAATCAATATTCAACTTAAGTAGTCAAATGTTGGGAGCTTCACTATTTTGTCTCACCACATTTGTACCTGTTGCTTACTCTCAAAACGGTGTAGAAAATTCAGCTTATTATACAAAACCGAGTGAAATAGATTCACAACAACTTCCATCATTAGTATCTAATATTGCCCAGCAAGTTACTGTGAGAATTTTTACAGAAAACAGTGCTGGATCTGGAGTAATTATTAAACGGCAAGGTAATACCTACACTGTTGTTACTAATCATCATGTAATTGATAATAACTCTAATAAACTTTACCCAATTATGAGTGGAGATGGGATAACCCATCAAGCCACCCTAGTTTCATCTCCTCAAATAGGTAATCTGGACGTAGCATTATTGCAGTTTACTAGCGATCGCCCTTATCAAGTTGTAGAAATTGCCAACAGTAATCTACTTTCAGTTGGAGAAACTGTGGTTGCGGCAGGTTTTCCCAATTGGCATCAACCAAATTCCTCAGAAATGAGTAGTACCCGTAGTTGGGGTAGTCGTGCTTTTCAGTTAACTTTAGGAGCTGTAGAAATGCTACCCAGTCGCACCCTCAGCCAAGGATATCAATTAGGTTATACCAATGATATTAAAAGTGGCATGAGTGGTGGACCAATTTTAAACAGTAAAGGTCAGTTAATAGGTATTAACGGACGCTCAAAATATCCCATCGCTGGAATTGGAGCATTTAATTTTGCAGATGGCTCTCAACCATCTGTTGACCAGTTCAAAAAAATGGAATCTCTGAGTTGGGGTATTCCAGCTTATAGAATTATCAATTAACCAGAAGCTTAAGCTCCTAAAAATCTACAGACAAAGAATCCCACTTTTCATCAAACCATTGTTTCTCACTTTTCCATTTAGGATCTCTACTTTTACGCATTTGAAGGTTAATGCTATTCGTGACATCATCTAGTGCATTTCTAGATAATCCATGTCTACCTCTAGTAGTAGATTGTTGAGTTAAACTCATACTTCTATTCTTGGGCGAACTATTAACACTGGTACTCAACAATTGTTCTGAGGAACCTTTAACATTTGTTACTGACTTTTCTTGAGCTTTTGCGGGAGTAGCGCTTAAGCTAACAGCACAAAACATTGTTAATGTTGCAGTAAATAAAGTTTTAGTAGTTGTAACTTTCATTTTTTTCCTCTTGACAATTGATTGAGATACTTTGGGTAAACAAATTAACGCTAATGCGTTATTGTATTATCCCATAATTAACTACATTAACTACTTTTTTAGAGGTAACTTAGATTTAGTAAACTATAATTTTGAGAATGAAATTAGAAATCAATTAATAAAGTAGTTAAAACAGACACAAACTTAGAGAAGACTAAGCCATTTGTGTCTGAGAAAATCCTCTACAGATTTTGATTGGATATTTCCTATTTATTATAGTTTGAGTTGAGAATAAAAACTCATTTTAAACTAGCTTTTTCTCAACATTATCCAATCTAGATAATTCAGCAACTAGATAGTTCAAAAATAAAGAATGAAGAGGGGATTTTTATTTGCTTAGTTATCAAAATAATTGAGTCTAAAGCCCCACCTTTTAAGGCGAAATGTTTTTGGGGGGCTTGAATCACCGTTGCAAAAACAACTTCTGACTTCGTTATCCCCTCAACATCTCTACTAAAACCATTTACTTATTCGTAGATAGGTTCGTCACTAGCAGTACCTTGTCCAAAATCTTTAAATTGAGTGATAATCTCTTCTGATTTATCACGATTTCCTGGCTTTAATGTGAATACTACATTATCGAAGCTAGGCTCTTCCTCTGGAGAAACATAAACTACTTGCTCATAGTTTACAACTCCAATATTGCTGATATCTGCAAAAGTTTCCATTCCCAGGGCATAAGCAAGGTTAGTTAGACGAGTGCTAACAGATTGACAACGACGGTCAGGAGTATATGCACCTTTGGGGTGATCGGAAGAGAGAGTTGCAGTCCACACAATCATTGGCTTAGAGGAAACTTGAATAACTTCTCGTTTCACTAGGGGATATCCACCTAAAAGTCCAGGCTCACTTGTATCCCGTGTTTCACGAACTATTTGAGGAACAGTAGCATATTGATTTTCTTCAGCGTTCATTGAAACACAAGTAAATACTACTTTGTCAGTAGTTTCTAATTGTTCTGCTTTGGCTTCTGATTGAGGTATGAAACCCCAGAGACCAACGGTTGCTAAGATACCTACTAGAGAAACTTTTAATTGGTTGTTCACAATCTTGACCCCTGAAACTTAATATCTGCATTTGGGAGAGAAGTTATTTGTTTCTTCTCCATACTTTTACAGTAGAGGAATTACTTATTCTTGTCAGTAAGAATAAAGTAATCTTTCAAAACATACTTTTTAGGTAAGAAGTGATAAAAAAGTAATATTATTAGTTTTTTGTCTATTATTTTACTGATTTTATGTATCGGTTTTGCTAGATATAATTTATTAGTTTATGAATTATATACTAACTCAAATTTCAGTTTTTACAACCCTCAATATCTAAATTGAAATAGTAATTTAAACTAGGTAAAGGTTTGAAGTAGAAAATTATATAGATTAAATGTATTTTAATTTAAGAGAACAGGGAATAGGGTAAAGATGATGAATCTCTTTGTGAAAAGGACTTGGCATAATACCATAAGTTGAAAAAAAAATATTACGGATAATTTTAGTGATTTCTAGACATTATGGGGTAAAGACAGAAAGCGAAAACTTATCTAAAGTTCATCAAATTTACTCATAACTATAGCTATCAAACTAAAATGAGTAAGTTTGTTCAGTCGTCTATCCATTGAGTCACTATCAGCTACAATTAAGATATGAAGCTAGTTGAACGTCATGTTATTACGAAATCACATTATTTGTGGTCAGAAATAGACCACAAGGCTTTTTTGTCGAAAAATTTATTCAATTTAGCCAACTATTATTATCGTCAATATTTCTTTGAAAACAAAAAGAAACTAAGCTTTAATCAACTGTATCACAAGGTATCTAAAAGCGACGATTATCAAGCTTTACCTACAAAAGTAAGTAAGCAAATAATCAGGAGAATAGATTCAGCTTGGAGTAGTTATTTTGCAGCCTTAAGAGAGTGGAAAAAACAGCCAAATAAATTTTTAGGGAAACCAAAAATTCCCAAATATAAACATAAAACAAAAGGCAGAAATATTCTACCCTATCCAGATGAATCAATATACAAAAAAACCTTAAAAAAAGGAATTTGTCACCTGTCAATGAGTGAAATAAAAATCCCCACTTCACAGACAGAAATAATAGAAACCAGAATTATCCCCAAAAGTAGCTGTTACATAATAGAAATAGTCTATGAGAAACAGGAGGAAATAACAAATAATCAACAAGTAGCAGGAATAGATTTAGGAGTAAATAACTTAATAGCTGTAACGACAAATCAAACAGGAATATCACCTATTTTGATTAAAGGCAGACCATTAAAAGCAATTAACACCTTTTATAATAAACAGCGCTCTTGTTTACAATCTCAATTAAATAGCCACAATCAAACTAATTCTCATCGGTTAAAAAAATTAACTCACAAAAGAAATTGTCGAGTAGAAAACTATCTCCATACAGCAAGTAAAAGAGTAATAGATTGGTGTGTCAACCATGAAATAGGAATCTTAATTATTGGGCAGAATCAAAATTGGAAACAAGAAATAAAATTAGGGAAAAAGAACAATCAACAATTTGTGAATATCCCTCACTATAGGTTAATAGAGATGTTAACGTATAAAGCCCAACTAAGAGGAATAAAAGTAATAATTACCGAAGAATCCTATACATCTCAATCGAGCTGTTTAGATGGGGATGATTTACCAAAATATGGAGAACAAAAACCTATTTTTAGTGGGAAAAGAGTAACAAGAGGGTTGTATAAAACTAGGGAAAATAAATTATTAAATGCAGATGTAAATGGGTCATTTAATATAATAAAAAAAGTAATTCCTGATGTCTTTGACCAAGGAATAAAGGGTTTGCCGTTTAACCCTGTGGTGGTCGATCCACTACGAATAACTAAGGTTTCAGGCTTTTGAGTAAGTTTGAGTAAGTTTAGTTGAGCGGTAAAGTCTATATCAGGGTTATTTCATTCTAGATTTTGGCAATGAATTTATTGATTTTCAGACAGCGAAAGATACATTTCCTAAAGCTTTTGAAATAAGGTGATTTCGTCTATGGCGGGCAAGATGCTCGCACTACGAGGACTTCATCGTTAATATATGAAGTACATATACCTGCAACCTGCTGTCAATGCTGAAAAACTGTTCTTCCTTCTTCCCTCTTACTTCTTCCTTCTTCCTTCTTCTAATCACTATTTACAAACTGCAAGTAAGAATTACTCAGTTCCTTTACTGCCAACTCATATAACTGCTTACCATGTTCAGGCGTAGCTAATGCAGGGTTTGAACCCATCCTACCATCAGGATATCGGTAACGAAAATTAGCAGCACCATATATTGGATAACCACTAGCTACATCTTCTGAAAGTGGTGCTACTTTAATTGCTTCTGGGTAAACATACTGAGTTAAAGCTACTTCACTAGGTGTAGCGTGAGAACCTTCCTCATTACCATATAATTCCTTAGCTAATTTATAAACTGAGCTACACATAAACCAATTTCCTACCTTACACTTCACTAACTCTCCATTAGCAATATTTAGATCGGCCAAATGAGCATAAGTTTCTGAGAAGGCAGCCTTCAGAGTTGCAATATTACCTCCGTGGCCATTGATAAAGAAAAATTTGGTAAACCCAGACCTAGTCAAACAAACTATATAGTCACGAATTACTTGAATCATCGTACTAGGCCGCAGACTGATTGTACCTGGGAAACCAGTATGATGTAATGCCATACCTACATTAATCGTCGGTCCGACTAATGCTCCTACTGTTTCTCCCACACCTTTAGATATAACTTCTGCACAGATAGCATCTGTACCAATCAATCCTGTTGGCCCATGTTGCTCCGTAGAACCTATTGGCAGAATAATACCTTGAGATTGACTCAGATAAGTTTCAACTTCAGACCAGGTACTTAATTGTAGTAGCATATGTTAATTATTTATACTTTTTATCTTAAATATAAGTAGGAGAATTAATCAAACTTTAAATAGAAATTAATTTCTTAAATATAACCTAAATTTCTCAATCTTGAAATTTCAATGGTTAAAAACTGTTCC
>NZ_CEZPJD010000131.1:0-13702 GCF_983059655.1 Okeania sp. | reverse complement strand
CTATAACTTTAGCTGCATCAAAGCCAAAATGAGGAGTAAATTGAATTCTATAGGTTGTAATGGGAATTCGCATAGTTAAATAGAGATAATTAAGTGGTTATTAATTGGCTGTTAAAAGTTTAAAATTTCACGTTTAACAGATAAATATTTGTTTTTCAAGCATTTAGGAAAAGCATAAATATGAAAAATTCCTAGTTTGGCTAAATATGAAATTACTACTTTATCTACTTCCAAAGTCAAAACTAGAAGTAGATTAAATTCTATAATGTTATTATGAATTTGCATAGTTAAATAGATATAATTATAGCAGTTTTCACTCATGTTGACTACAAAACTTTAGCTACCGCCGCCTTTCAGCCAAAATCTCTGTATTCTATGAAACATGAAAACTGCTATAAGTGTTGATTGATTAGTCGTTAAAAGGTGAGTATTTCCTAGGTCATGCTCCGTAAACAGCAATCAGATGCATGGTAAGCATTTCCGGAATGCTGCGCAAACAGCTGTCACCCAGCCTCCTATGGTCGGAACTGCGAACTTCAGCTAGCCTCCTCCGGAGGAACTGCGAACTTCAGCTATTGCTCTTAAGTTTAGGATAAAAGCTTTATTAATTGTCTTACTACAAAAGTTGGCTCCTTTGCTTTTAAAGTCTATTTTAATATTAAACACTGTCTTAATATTACAGCGCTTTCCGTTGTTATAATACCAATTTCCTAAAGTCAGACTACACATAACTTGACACCTTAGTTTTTAAGCTTGATAGATACTTTTACAAGTGTTGTTTCAGTTTATGAAATTGGTATAAGGTACACCCGCGCGGGCAAGATGCCTAAACGCAGGCAAGATGCCCACGCTACAATATTTTTACGATTTACCCTGTACATCATTTGCCTGAAATCTGCTGTAAGAAACTCTTGTTGCTGAGAGCTGACTGCTAATAGCATTCCGCAGGAAATGCTTACGATGCATGAACATATTCAAACAAGAAATGCTGAGTGTTGAATGCTTACGTTAAAAGTTCAAAACTTCACGTTTAACAGATAAATTTTTTTGAGATATTAAACTTTATGTTTATTGTTTGTGTAGCCCAAATAGAGTCAAAAATTAATAGTAGTTAAACTTCAATGAAGAGAAACACCTAATTCCCGAAAGAACCCCGAGCAATGCCTGACAAGAGCATGATTATTCTTTAGTGATTCTGCCAAGGTAGAAGATGTTTGTTTATCGCCAAAATAATAATAAACATAAGCAATTGCTAGCTCCATAAGTCCTTTCATTAAATCCTTGTTAATACTACCTACAAAAATACAATCATCAAGTACCTCAGTGATTTTATTAATTGCATCTATCTTCTCAGCAATACTAAAATCATCTTCTGCGAGTTTACCAAGAATAACTGATGGTATTTCTTGAACTATTTTAAAATATGTAACACCATCAATCACATGGTCGAAAAATTCAATATAGGGCAGAATTATACCAGTAGAATAAATTAACCAAGGAAGTCTCGATCTAGAAAAATCTTGATTAACAACAATCGTTTGATTGACACAAAAATCAGGAAAAAATTCTTTGACAATGTGTTGCCATACTTTTAATTTTTTTGCTATATCAATGTGAATAATCTCAATGGGTTTATGTAACCATGACAATGTAGTAATATCTCCATCACAAACATTAACATAGTCAATCAAAGTCTTACAATTTTTTTGAAATATGTGTAAGTAGGAGTCTTGTTTTTGAGCTTCTCTAGTATTTTGGAAATAAATTTGTCCTCCTCTAGCTGCAACTTTTTGTTTTGGAGTTGTAAAAGCATCATAGGCATAAATTCTAGATTTTTTCTCTAATACTTGTTGATTTTTTGATAATCCCAAAGCAAAGGGATATACTGTTCCTGCTACTCCTGAACCAAGATCGACTATTTCTCCCGCACCAGAGTAAAGGCAACGAGCGAAATACTTAAGAACTTTTCTTTCCCTTATGGAAGTCATAGAAGGAGGTAATTTTTGAAAAATTGGAAAAGACTCAGAAAAAACGTTTTTTGGGAAATTTATCATGAATTTTAAGTATTATATTAAATCAAGACTCAACAATAAACACTAAAATTGAGAAATGAATTTCACCGAAAAATTGGGTAGTTACGCCTCGCTCTTGTAGGGCGACTTTTTATTTGCTGATTAATAGAAATTTTATCAGACAATTATTGATTGACTGCTTTAAATCTAAACCAGTCAACATTCCTAAAATTGCTATTGTACTTGACAATGGATACCACCCTGAAAAAATCATACAGAAGTTAAAGAAAATTTATCCGACGATTATGACCAAGATTCGGTTTCAACTATCCCCCAAGCCATCAAAAGTGGAGAAAGAGAATCTTGGAAAAAACTGATGCTTAGGAGGTTAGGGATCGCATAGATACCACATGGGTTTTATAAATTCTCATAAAGAGCAAAGCTTAAAGGATTAATTGTCACGGTTTGTCCAGATAATAATTTTTCAGGTAAAACAGCACCTTCTCCCATCCATTTTCGGTCTGAAGAATTAATCAGTTTTTGCCAATTTCCTGTCGGTAGTTGAGGTTCAAATGTCACAGAATGCTTTTCAAAATTCATCAGACTCAATACACTACTTTTCTCTCCCCACCTGTGAAGCAATAAGACATTTTTATCGGCCAAACTTTTTACTTCTATTTGAGAGGTGTCAAGTTTAGCTAATACTGGAATTTTTTTCCGTAGTTCAATTAACCGTTTATAAAAAGAACGTAAAACTCCATATTTACCTTCCTTGGATTTTTCCCAATTTAAGTTAGACTCCATAAAGACTTTCTCTCCTTGAGGATCGGGCACTTCTCCAGACCAGTTAAAAGACTTAAATTCTTCTGCTCTTCCTTTTCTGACTGCTTCAACTAAATTAGGATCTCCATGACTAACAAAATACAAAAAAGGATTTTCTTCTCCATACTCTTCTCCCATAAATAACATTGGTACGAAAGGTGAAATTAAAACTGCTCCTGCTGCTAATTTTAATCCTTCAAAATCTACTAAAGCTGATAATCTTTCTCCAATTAATCGATTACCTATTTGGTCGTGATTTTGAATACAAACTACAAAATTTCCTCCCCCAAAACCCAGGGTTGAATTACCATGATTTCTCTGACGATGAGGTGAATATTCTCCTGTATAAACATATCCTTCTTTATAAGACTTTTTCAGAGATTCTATACTCTTAAAATCAGAATAATATCCAGAACTTTCTCCAGTTAAAAGACTATGTAAAGAGTGGTGAAAATCATCACACCATTGAGCATCGTGACCAAACCCTCCATTCTCTTTTGAACGTAAAACTCGCACATCATTTAAGTCACTTTCCGCAATTAAATAACGTTTCCAACTACCATTTTTACTAAACTCTTCTACTCGGTCAGCTAACTGTTGTAAAAAAGGTTCGGCACTCATGTCATAAATGGCATGAATAGCATCTAAACGTAAACCATCAATATGATATTTATCTAACCAATACAAAGTATTTTCAATAAAAAAATTACGCACTTCATTACTATATGCGTCGTCAAAATTAACAGCATTACCCCAAGGAGTATGATATTTATCTGTAAAATAAGGACCATAATCCCAGAGATAATTACCTTCTGGACCAAAATGATTATAAACAACATCCAAAATTACAGAAATGCCCATTTGATGACAAGCATTAACAAGTTCCTTTAGACCATCCGGCCCACCATAAGAATCTTGGACACCATATAGATAAACTCCATCGTAGCCCCAGTTGCGATCGCCTGGAAATTGGGCAACTGGCATTATTTCTATAACGTTTATCCCTAAATCTTTTAATTCTGGCAACCTGGGAATTATGGCTGCAAAAGTTCCTTCGGGGGTAAAGGTACCGACATGAAGTTCATAGATAATCATTTCTGCCAAGGGGATACCTTGCCAAGAACTATCATTCCAGGTAAATTTTTGATGGTCTACTATTTTTGAAGGACCATGTACTCCTTGGGGTTGCCAGTTAGAGGCAGGGTCTGGTCGGTCAGTTTCTCGGTCTAATTGATAGAAGTAGAGAGTTTCCGGGTCAATGTCTTTTGCTTCTCCTTGCCAATATCCCCATTCATCTTTTTGAAGTTCAATAAATTTTTTTTGGGGATGTACAATATGTACAGCTAACTTTTCTCGTAAAGGTGCCCAAACAGTAAATAGGCATTGATTTTTTTCTGCTGAATAATGGCTACCAACTCTCATAGATTTATAGACTCTTAGGGCGTTGAATTTTTTATAATTAATGTTGTCTAATTTTAGACTACATTTTTGTCTGTTAATTTATGAAACTCTTAAAATTAAATTCTTTTTTTGAAAAAAAATTATAAATTTTTCCTTTCATGTAAATAATTTAAAACTACAACGTTATAGTTATGAGTGTCTCATTAGTTAGTACCACCGAAGCAGCTTTTCTTCTAAATATCTCTACAGGTAGATTACGATTTCTACTGAACAGTGGTCGCGTTATAGGTGCTAAAAAAGTCAAAAGACTTTGGCAGATTCCCCTAAATCAGAGGGGAATGCCAGAAATTACGCCTGGTCGTCGAGGTCCAGAACCAACTTGGAACAAAAATCAACGCACAGCCAATACTTTTATTCATGTTCTGCGAAAGACCATAGATTATAACCGAGACCATGGAACTTCTCATACAGCAGTCGCCGTCAAAGTAGGAGGCAAAAAAGATTATTGTCACGCGGTGAAAATTCACGGACCTTGTCAAATAGTCTATCAACCCCATAAACCTAATAATAGTCAAGCCGGAGGTGCCCGGCTCTGGATTGAAGTAGAACCTGGAAATAGAGTAGAACGAGTATACTTCAGTGATGGAGATTATGGTCCGCCTCCAGAAGTGCTTCAGCAGCGGGCAAAAAAGAAAAAGTCAAAAGGCTAAACACTACATATCTATAACGTTATAGTTTTTGACTACTATATATAGTGGTTTTGGGTGTTTTTTGGGAAAGGTGTGTGGCGATCGCTCCTCCTTAACTAGAAATTCTCTTCAGGAAAGATAAGAGAATTAAAGCGGTTTTCATTTTGGTAGACTACAGTAGGGGCGAATGGCTATTCGCCCCTATAGAAAAGTGTCTAATAATTAATACTAATCTTCTGCCCATTCTGTAATAGGGAGAATTGAAATAGCAGCACCTGGTTGACTGTTGGCAACTGTTTTGAGAGTCTCTGCCAGCCAGTGGAATAATTCACGGAATTTCAAACCATTGAGCAACTTGGGTGGTGTGTTTAAAGGAGCAATTTTTCCCAAGCTAATCATATCTGCTCCTTGAACAGCAACTACAAAAAAGTTTAGTTTATTGTCTTGTACAGCTTGTCTGACACGCTGTGCTGATTTTTGCCAATTGTCAGTTGGGGAGCTACCTATAATTAAAAATACCCAGGGTTTTTTAGAATTCTGATAATTTTCTATTTCCTCTAATGCTAAGTCAATTCCTTTGCCTATGGTAGTTGTACCTTCAGCTTTCAGGGGAGATGGAATAAATTTATCCATACTGACAAATTCTTGAACTGTTCGTCCGTTACTATTACAGGTAATGATGGCTAACTCTACATTCTGGGATGCGTCAGTGTTAGGTTCAAATTCTCGTTTAAAAGAAGTAATTCCAGCATTTAAGGAATCTATACGCTCACCATACATTGAACTAGATGTATCCAGTAGTAAGACGACTGGAATCTTAGGTTTAGCTGATAAACTTTTCTGTTCTTGGTTTGGGGAAAGATAATTTTTTGTTCCTGCCGTGGAAAGTAATGGTGTCGATGTTCCTGGATTAACGCGATTTCTCAGTGCTTCTAAATGCTCTAATTGCAATAACTGAAAATAATTTGATGTTGGATCTCCAGAAGTACTATTGCCACCTCCAGTCATCATAATTTGAGGATAATTGATTTTCATTTGAGACATTGCTTCTGCCCATTTTCCTTGTGTTTCTATTTGGGCATAAATTTCAGGACTAAGAGCAGCAATTCTCTGTTTAAAAGCATTAATATCTATTAGGCTAATTCTTTCCTGTTGAGAGGCTTCAATATCTAAGCGTTGTTGATAGTTGTCTAAATGCAGTTGCTCGACTTGTGCTTTTGCTTTTTCTATCTCAAAGTTTGTTTCGGCATCCATTAATTTTTTGGTACGTTCTGCTATAGCTTCTGCTTTTTGTTCTTCTTCAACAAGTTTCTGACGCTCTTTTGCAGTATCTATTTGTTTTTTAATTGTTTTACTTTCTTCTTCAGCTTTTTTAGCTTTTTGTTTTTCTTTTTCTAATCCTTTTCTGTAGTCATCTAATTCTTGGGGTAAATCAACTTCATCAATAACAGTACCCCATCCTTCAACACCAATCATTTCAAGACGCTCTTTTATATATTCTTCGGCTTCATCTTGACAGTCTTTTCTTGCATCTTGAAAATCAATTGCCGTTTTACCAGTAGCAGCTTGTTGAAAATGACTAGAAACGACTTTTGTTAATACACGAGAAACCAGATTTCTAATAGCTGGATATTTCTTAACAACTTGCCGAGATTCATCATTAACAGATATTTTATTTGTCCCTGCATTAGATCCAACCAGACAAATCATCTTAGGAGCATTGTCAGAAGAGATACGAATAATTTGGGTAAACTGAACAGAAATTTCATAACCATCCAATGAAGTCAGCTTCATTTTCTTCAGTTCATAGTCATAATTTGAGGGATGTTTTTCGTCATCTGACCAATTCAATATGATTTGGGTAGTTGGCACTAATTTTACTGTTTTGACTTTTGTGTTAATTGCGTATTTACCAGCAGTAAGAGGTTCTTTTTGAACCCCTTTGTAGCCTTTTGGTACTAATTGGTATGGAGACTTTTCTTGATCGAGAAAAACGAGCTTTTTATCATCATCAGACAAAAGAGGCTCTGTCTTATCATTTTTGTCATATTCTTTTCCAACAGAAGAAATAACAACTCCTACTTCTTCTTGCTCAATTATAGTGATTGGAACTTGTTCAACTTCAACAAACCAAGGATTTAGCTTCCAGTCTCCTTCTTTGATAACTTCTTCTTGTAATCCTTTATATCCTTCTAAATCTAGGAATTTTTGTGCATTTTGATAATTATCATGTCCCTCAATGACAGGTCCAGCAATTTCATCTTTAGGGAGTGTTTTCCCCACATTTGTCGTTACAATGCCAATTTGACCAGGGCTAATTTTGTAAATTTTTAGTTTCTGTGGATTTTCGTTATATTTTTTGGCATTAGCTGTCGTAATGACTGTAAAAAAATCGGTATTTATTTTATAGTCACCATCACTCAAAATAGCAAGTTGCTTACCTTTTTGCCCCCCATTTTTCAAAAATGCTTCAGCATCTTGAAAGTTGTTACATTCCACCACTCTACCTAATGTTTGTTCATCAGACTTAGAAGCTCCTTCGTTGGCAATTACCAGTCCTATTTCTCCTTGAGGAATTCTAATAATAGGAACTTTATGAATAGTGAATATTTCAGGATTAATGTAATAGGTTCCTGGTTCTAAAGTCGCAATTTGTTTACCCGCTTGCCCCCCATTATCAAAAAAGGCTTGTGCATCCTGAAAATTATTACAATCAACTTTCTTAGCAAAGTTTTTTCCCTCTTCTAGAGGCTTTCCATATTTTGTTTCTACTAACCCAATTTCTCCAGGACTAATTGTCGTAGCAGAGACTTTTTTAATCTTAAAAATATCAGTGTTAATGTAGTATTTACCTGCTCTTAGAGTAGTAAGTTGTTTACCAGCTTGACCGCCATTATCAAAGAAAGCTTGTGCATCCTGAAAATTATTACAATCAACTTTCTTAGCAAAGTTTTCTCCCTGTTCTAGAGGCTTTCCATCTTCCGTTTCTACTAAGCCTATTTCTTCAGGAGAAATATAAGTAATAGGAACTTTACGAATCTTAAATAGTTCGGTGTTAATTTGATAGGTTCCTTCCGTTAAAATACGACGTTGCTTACCTTTCTGACCTCCTTTTCCGATAAACTCACTTCCATCCTGAAAGTCCTGACAATCAACCACTTTTCCAAAGCTTTGTCCTGGTTTTAAAGAAACTCCATCTTTAGCCTCTACTAAGCCTATTTCTTCTGTTCCAATTGACAATTGTTCTACTGAAATAATTTTAAATAGGTCAGTATTAATTTTGTAAGTTCCTGGCGGTAAAAAATCTATTTGTTTGCCAACTTGACCTCCATTATCAAAGAAAGCTTCTGCATCCTGAAAATTATGACAATTAACTTTCTTAGCAAAGTTTTTACCCGGTTTTAAAGGAGAACCATCTTTGGCTTCTACTAATCCTATTTGATGGGCTTCAATTCTAGTGACTGGAACTTTCCGACATTTAAACATTTCTGTATTGATTCGATAAGTACCATTGGTTAAAATTGCTCGTTGTTTGCCTATTTGACCTCCATTATCAAAAAAAGCTTTTATATCTTGAAAGTTATTACAATCAACTACTTTTCCAAAGTTTTGTCCTAGTTCAAGAGGATTACCATCTTTAGCTTCTACTAATCCAATTTCTTCTTGACTAATAGTTATAACTGGTACTCTAGTAATGGTATATTGCAAAGAAGGATATCCAAAATGTTGTCCTGGTTCAAGAATTTCAGCTTGAATACCTGGTTCCCCATTCAAAGCAATAATTCGACCTGGAGGAAGGCGAAGGGAAAGATTTGAAGCCCATTTTTTCTCAACAATTCCAATTTCATCATTTCCGATCAAAATAAACATTTTAGCTCTCCAGACAAAGAAAATTAGGACGTAAGTATTCAGGTGCTGGGGTTGACAAATAATCATATCTATTTATTTATCGCTTTCCAGAAACCTTTTAGTCTCATTTATAGATTTTTTTAGTATCCATTAGATACAGTTTTCAGTTCTGAAACACTGAATCTGGACAAAATGAAGAATAATGTAACCTCAAGACCTGAGTGCTTACATTAAGACAACACTACCTATGAGCACAATTACGAAAATTTATTATCAGAATTTATAGGGTTAATCTATAAGTTTAAATAAACGCGGGAAAAAACGTTCAAAAGTTTCTTTCCACCTGCTCCACTGTATTTCTCTAATCTCTTGATTTGGAAAACTTAAAGAAGGAAGATGTCCTCGTTTTGCATCTTTAGAAAAATCCAACTTATCATACCTTTTAATCCAGTTTATTCCGTCATACCAACCTATTCTTTTAGCAAATTTATTTTTGTATATTATAAAATTAAAGTCTCCATGTTTTCCCCTACATTCACCCCAAATTTCTGCTTGAACACTAAAGCCAAAATGCTCTTGACTGTATTTTACCCAGAGTTTATTTATGGTTTTTAAAGCTTCATCAGGTATGTTGTCAATATCTTTTTTATCTAACCATGTTATTAAATCCCGGTCTTTCATAGGATTTTCAATACCAGCAATTTCTATCAATACTCTCATTGTTTCTAGATCGGCTTCTTTCCACTGTTCATTCTGTAGAAAATATTCTAATTTGTCATAAATTTTTGGATATGGTTCTGTAATCGGCCCACGTGTAGGATCGGGTGTTGGTGGTTGTGTTGGTGTTGGTGGCGATACCGGGGGAATATCAATTGCTTTCTCTAATATATCTTGAGCTTTTTTTAGTGAAGAAAGACCAGGACTTAATTTATATAATTTTCTAAAAATTCGGTTTAGCTTCTTCAGATCATATCTAGGACATAGATTTAGAAAACTATTCACCACATTATATAAACTGTCACGTTCTTGTAAGTGATAAGTTTCCACTCCTGCTTCATCAAGATGACAAATCAAAAGAGTTGTTTCCATTTTATAACCTTGAATTAAGTCAGTTTTTATCTCTTCTTTAATAGAACCAAAATAATAATTAAATATATTAGACATAAAACTTGCTTCACTCTCCTATACGATTCAAAGCTTTTTCTTTAAGAATTTGAGTTTGGATTCGCAAAATATCACTGTCCGGATTTTCTTCTGAGAGAGACTTGAAAATTTTTATCTGTTGATTTATTTGCAAATTTACACATCTATTTATAAACTTAAAAACAATTACTTTAAGCTCATCACCTTGAGGAATTAGTTCAAGAGGAAACCCTGCCATTCCAATAGTTGTTTGGAAAAGTTTTGGAGAATCAGCATATATTTTTGATATTTCCTTGGTTAAAACTTCCTTTGTAATAAACCCCCTTGCTTCAAGCTTTTCCCTATCCGACTCAATCAAAACAACAAGATTTTCTTCTAAATCTCGACTAGATAGTAATTTCCTGTTTTGAGCCAGAATAGAAAAACAAATTTCCATTCCCAAGATAAATTGTTCCCTTAATTCCTTTATATCGGTTCTAGCTTCAAATATTTCTCCAAGAGTTTCACGACTCACGTTTTGCACTTCGTTAATCATTGCATCTAATTCAGCTTGACGCTTTTCTGTTTGTTCATCTTCATAGAGACTAAGAACACCTTCAAAAGGAGCTGCTAGAGGACCAGCAAATACACGAACTGCCTTAGCTGAAGCTTTCAGATAGTTTACCATTATCAAATACCTAATTGTTTTAACTGTTTTATTCTAAATAATAACTATTCTTTTTAGCTATTTCTTTTCTTCAAATTTTAATATCTTTTCTCTTACAATTTTCCCTTTTGAACCAGCCAACTTTAATTAGCCATAATATTGCGGGTGAACCTTGAGGAACAAATATATCAGAACCTATTTTCTGTTTTCTTTCACACCAGTAACATTTTCCATAACTTTTTGCATAATAATGTGCTGCCTCAGTAGAACAGAGACCTAAATTTTTTATCGCCTCATCAAGTGCCTTCACCCAGTCTTCTGCACTTGGCCGATTATTCGGATTATTATGTCCGTCATCAAAACATTGATAAAAACATTGCTGAAGTTCAAAATGTAAAATTTCTAAAGGCATTGATAGTTTTCCTGGACGGAGTTGAGAATTGATTCCATAGATCCAATTTCCCTCTTGGATTAGTTTGTTTATATTAGGTTTATTTCCCTCTCCTATCCATTCTCCATAAGAACAAGGATGGTAGCCAAACAGTAAAAGCCAAATAATAACAGCTAACGCAAAACGATCTTGAAGCTCAGAACGTGTTACATTTTGCACAACTTCTCCTAAATCTTCTGGTGCAGTATATTCTCCAGAAGTTACCGGACAAAGATAAGTTTTTCTGGTATGAGAATCAAACACTTGAAATGAATCTGTATCAATAATAGAAATAAGTCCTTGCTCATTAACAAGGAGGTTTTGTGGTTTTAGGTCACCAATTACATATTCTTGAGCGTGTAAATATTTGATTGTTGATGCAAGATTCAAGGCAATTTTATGCAATTCATACCAGGTAAATTTAGGAAACTTTTCTTTTCTTTTTCGAGGATTATAAGCATTAATTATTGCCAGACTGTTTTTAATTTCAGGCATAATGAATCCACAGCACTGATTGTCAATATCTATCAGCAAATCCTGTGGCCAAGCAATTGCAATATGATCGCCAGTAGAAAGATTTTTAGGTGAGCTTTTCAACATTACCTTCAGTTTATTAACCTTTTCTAGGCTAATTGAATTATCATAAATTTTAGCTAGAACACCTACCTTGTTAGTTTGATAAATTGTGGCTTCTCCACCACGACCAATTTCTTGATGAAGCTCAATTCGCTCTTGATTATTTAGAGTTTGAATACTAACCATAATATGAAGCAAAGTATATAGACATTTTTACCCGTGAGAAAAACTGTCATCCTTTTTTCCAATTTATTGACAAACATTATCCCTATGCCCAAACCTGTGACCATCCACTAATAGGAGGCAGATTAATTTTGTCATCAACTTGACTTGTAGAAACCCTTGTCAACGAAGCAGAAAGCCAACTAAACATTTCTTGAAATTTTAATCCATCAAGCATAACGGGTGGAGTATTAGGATGAGCGATCTTCCTGAGAAAATTCAGGTTAGCACCCTGAACCCCCACTATAAAAAAGCTAAGTTTTCGCTCGTCAACAGCTTTTTTCACAAGTTTAGCTGCTTCCTCCCATTCATCTGTGGGAATACCATCTGTAATTAAGAATACCCAAGGTTGATAATAGGAAATGTCAGATTCTTTATACATAGATTTGCGAGCTTCTAGTCGATTAAGTGCTAACTCAATTCCTTCTCCCATAGCAGTTAAGCCAGATGCTGTTAGTTTTGGTGGAACAAATTGGTCAGCGGTAACAAAGTTTTGAACCATTTCCGCTGAATCATTAAAAGTGATAATGGCCACCTCAACCCTCAGAGATGCGGTAGTATCCTTTTCAACTTCCTGTTTAAAAGCAGCTATTCCGCTATTTAATTTTTGAATTCGCTCCCCCGACATTGATTTAGATGTATCCAGAAGCAGAATAACTGGGCAGCGTGGTTCAGGATTTTCAGCAAGGCTAATGTCTTCTTCTAGAGTCATGCTTTTGATATCTCCTTACAGTAGTTAATTGTTGTTTATTTATTAAGTAGCTGTGCCAAATTAATTGGATATAAATGTACCTAAAAAGCTTGGTTCACAAGGGGTAAATATACAATCTCAGAACGAATTCAGAGAGGTTCTCTCAGAAGTTTTCTTTAATTATATCAAAATGATAAATTCCTAAAATCAACATATATAGCACTACGCAAATAGGGAGTGGACATTTATAAATGCTTGAACTCACTCAGAGATTACTTTTGACTTTTGATTTTTTACTTTTAACTTGTGCGTAAAACTATACTTGAGAAAATTGTCAACTTTATAAACGCTGCAAAACAATAATTGAACGTTCCATCACAGGAATATCAACCTCACCTTTATATTGCTTACCATTTTCCACAAAACGAGACTTACTCGTATCAACAATAACTACCCAATCTCTATCTTGAAACTTAGGAGGAATTGTAAACTCTATCAATTCATAATGAGCATTAAAGAAAATCATAAAACAATCATCAATAATCCTTTCCCCACGCTCACCACTAGCAGGAATTTCTTCTCCATTTAAAAAGATTCCAATAGATTTAGCAAAATCAATATTCCATTGTTCCTCAGTCATTTCTCCACCATCAGGATTATACCAACCTATATCACTCACATCCGAACCATGAATAGCACGACCTTCAAACCACTTACGTCTATGAAATACTGGATGTTGACAACGGAAATAAATTAACTGTCGAGTAAAATCTAATAAATCTGAATTTTCTACCTGTAAATTCCAATCCAACCAAGAAATTTCATTATCCTGACAATAGGCATTATTATTACCTTTTTGCGTCCGCCCAAATTCATCTCCACCTAATAACATTGGTACGCCCTGAGACAACATTAAAGTCACCAAAAAATTACGCCTTTGACGGTTCCTTAAATCCAACACTTCTTGGTCATCAGTTTCTCCTTCCTCTCCAGAATTCCAAGAACGATTATGTTCTTCTCCATCATTATTATCTTCCCCATTTGCCTCATTATGTTTTTCGTTATAACTAACTAAATCATTCAGAGTAAAACCATCATGAGCAGTTACAAAATTAATACTCGCATGAGGCAACCTACCATTAGAAGCATATAAGTCAGAACTACCCGTAAAACGATAAGCAAATTCAGCTAATGTTTCCTCTTCTCCTCGCCAAAAATCTC
>NZ_CEZPJD010000130.1:0-13704 GCF_983059655.1 Okeania sp. | reverse complement strand
ACCCCATTTTCAACACGCGCTTGATTTCCCATACACAAAGAACATCCAGGCATTTCCGTCCGCGCACCAGCAGCAGCAAACACACCATACATTCCTTCCTCCCGCAACTGTTTCTCATCCATACGAGTTGGCGGACATATCCACAATACACCTTTGACTCGCCCTGCACCTTCCAATACTTTCGCAGCAGCGCGATAATGACCAATATTTGTCATGCAGGAACCGATAAACACTTCATCAATTTTATCCCCCGCACATTCCGACATCAATTTAATATTATCCGGGTCATTGGGTGCTGCCACAATAGGTTCCTTAATCTCATTCAAATCTACCTCAATAACTTCCGCATATTCTGCATCAGCATCCCCAGACATCAACTCTGGATTTGCCAACCATTGCTCCATCTTGGCAACCCGACGCATAATAGTCCGTGCATCTGGATAACCCCGTGCCACCATATTTTTCAACAAAGTAATATTAGAACGCAGGTACTCAGAAACAGTCTCCGTACCCAACTTAATTGTCGAACCAGCACAAGAACGTTCCGCAGTTGCATCAGTCAATTCAAAAGCTTGCTCAACCTTCAAATCTGGCAAACCTTCCATTTCCATAATTCGTCCGGAGAATACATTCTTCTTATTCTCCAACGCAACAGTTAACAACCCTTTTTGAATTGCAACATAAGGAATAGCATTGACAATATCCCGCAATGTTACGCCCGGTTGTAACTTACCCTTAAACCGAACCAAAACAGATTCTGGCATATCCAATGGCATTAAACCCAGAGCTGCTGCAAATGCTACTAAACCAGAACCCGCAGGAAAGGAAATTCCCAGAGGAAAACGAGTATGAGAGTCGCCCCCTGTTCCCACTGTATCCGGTAACAACATCCGGTTTAACCAAGAGTGAATAATTCCATCTCCCGGACGCAATGCTACTCCACCACGAGCAGAAAAGAAATCAGGTAACTCTTTGTGAGTCTTAATATCAACTGGTTTGGGATAAGCAGCAGTATGACAAAAACTCTGCATTACTAAGTCGGAGCTGAAACCTAAACAGGCGAGTTCCTTCATTTCATCCCTGGTCATAGGTCCGGTAGTATCCTGAGAACCCACTGTTGTCATCAATGGTTCGCAAGCTGTTCCCGGACGAACTCCTGGTAAACCACAAGCTTTACCCACCATTTTCTGTGCCAAGGTGAAACCTTTTCCTGTTTCTGCTGGCATTTGGGGACGGGTGAATGCAGTACTGGTTTCTAATCCTAGAGCGTTGCGAGTTTTATCAGTGAGGGTACGCCCAATTAATAGGGGAATACGTCCACCTGCTTGTACTTCGTCGAAAATGGTTTCTGGTTTGAGGGTGAATGTGGAAATTATTTCTCCTGCTTCGTTGCTTATCTCGCCTTTGTAGGGATGAATAGTTATTACCATTCCTGTTTCCATTTTGGTAACATCACATTCGATGGGTAATGCACCGGAGTCTTCGGCAGTATTGAAGAAAATCGGAGCAATTTTACCACCGAGAATATAGCCACCCGATCGCTTATTGGGAATATGAGGAATGTCTTCTCCAATATGCCATAGCACTGAGTTACAGGCAGATTTCCGGGATGAACCTGTACCGACTACATCTCCAACGTAGGCAACTGGATGACCTTTTTGTTTTAATTCCGCAATAGTTTTCAACCCTTCTGGCATTTTTGACTCTAGCATCGCTAATGCGTGGAGAGGGATGTCGGGGCGGGTAGTGGCATGGGGAGCTGGTGAGAGGTCGTCAGTGTTGGTTTCGCCAGGAACTTTGAAGACAGTGATGGTTATTTTTTCTGGGAGTTGGGGGCGAGTGGTAAACCATTCTGCTGCTGCCCAAGAATCTACTACTTGTTTGGCGTAGGGGTTGGTTTGTGCCAATTCTATAACATCGTTGAAGGCATCGTAGACTAGCAGAATTTTGCTTAAAGCTTTAGCTGCTGTGTTTGCTAGTTCAGAATTTTCTGATTTGAGTAGCTCAATCAGAGATTGAACGTTATAACCGCCGACCATTGTTCCTAATAGTTCCACTGCGTAGATGGGGGTAATTAGAGGACTGGTAATTTCTCCTTTGGCAATACCTGTGAGAAATCCGGCTTTGACATAAGCTGCTTCATCTACTCCTGGCGGTACCCGATCGCGCAGTAATGCCATTAATTTTTCTTCTTTTCCTGCTGGTGGATTTTTCAGCAGTTCACATAATTCTGATGTTTGTTGGGCATCTAGTGGCAGTGGTGGGATTCCTAAATCTGCTCGTTGTTTAACATGATTGTTATAGTTGTCTAACATTGTTTGGGTGTCCTCCGGGTTTACATTGTCAATTCTAATACTTTAGATATTTTTTTCAGGGATATCTTTGATGCAATATCCCATCAATATCAATATAAAAGGGTAACGTAACTAAAAAAACAGTGGATTTCAATACTACTCAGTTGTCTATTTTATACAGACTATTGTTTATCAAGTTATTAAAATTTTATATAAATATTTCAGCTATGCTATAGTTATATGATAGAGCTAATTTTTGATCGCTACCGACTTGAAGAAGTATACGGAAGTCAGATAGGGGAGTCGCCGGATTGGTGACGTATAAAGCTCAGAAGGAGCGAAGTGAAAAAAGTATTAACTATACATATAGATATCTCTAGAAAAGAGGCAACAGCTTATCTGGCAACAGGTAGAAATAATTGATAATTTATAGATAAGATATGGATTTGATTTTTGGAGATTTCTAATAATTTTAGTCTATTATTCCACATCGGATCGGTTGCTGACTATTTGTGACAACTGATATAGCACTACGCATTAAGGTGTTTGACATTTCTAAACCCTGTTTCCTATCCTTACCCGAAAACTCTTTAAAAGTTTACTATTGCCTTTTTGTGATAGCGATCGCTTACATAGATAACTTCACCATTTATGTTTTAGATATCCCCTAAAATTTACCATTTTTAAATTCATAAATCTTCATAAAGTCTATTAAGAAAAATTTACAAATTACTTGAAAGTTTAATTTTTTAGATTAAAATTAAATCTGTGTTGTAATATTAAAAATTTATCACAAGATAATTTTTAGGTTATAGGTCAGGGTGTGATAATTTTTCAGATGCTATTTGATTTGATAATCTAATAAATGTAACTTTTATAATTAGGGATAGCCAACTACAGCAGTTTCCAAAGTTATGAGGTACTTACGTTGATTGTTTTAGGGAATAGCAGGGAAGATGGGAATTAGGGTAGCGAATAAGCACAAAGTATTTACCCATTTATTATAGCATATTAGCCTGAAATATGCTGTATTTTAAATCAATTGTATAACATAGTAACTAAAAAAATTAGAAAATACAATCAAAATAAGATTAAAATAAATCAATAATTTAAAGATAACTTTATAAAAAAATTTAAAAGTTAAAATATAGGTGTTTAGTAAGCTATGGAACAAAATGAAGAATTGTGGAAAAATATTGCTGAAGTAATGCCAGTAGCAATAGTAATTAGCCGTACCGTTGATTGTGTGATACTTTTCAATAATAAACTCTTTGAATTCACCTTTGGACTAACTGGTCAAAAATTAATTGGTCGTCCCAAATCAGATTTTTACTGCAATCCTCAACAATGCGAATTGTTACTCGCAAATCTGCATCAAGGAGATGTCGTGCGCGACCGTGAAGTGTACTTAAAAAAAGCAGATGGCACACAGTTCTGGGCTAAGGTATCAATGCATTCCATAAAGTTTAATGGAGAAAATGCAATACTGTCAATATTTTTGGACATCTCAGAACGCAAATTTGCCCAACAGTCACTAAAGAGACAAGCTTTAACTTTTGAGAATATCTATGATGGGGTTATTCTTACAGATATTAATGGTCATATTATTGATTGGAACCCAGGAGCAACTAGAATTTTTGGCTATAGCAAAATTGAAGTTTTGGGTAAGACCCCAGGCATTTTACACAAGCCACAAGAAGCTCCTGTGTTAACTCAGGAAATTCTCAAGAAGATGAAGGAAAATGGGCGCTGGGTAGGAGAAATAAACTTCATTCGCAAAGATGGCAGTGAAGGTGTATGTGAAACGACAGTTGTGCCGATGCTAAATAAATCTCATCACATAGTTGGAACTATAGGAGTTAACCGAGATATTACAGAGCAAAAGCAAGCACAAGTAAACGAATATCTACTTTTAGACCGTCTCAAATCTCGCGAACGTCAACAAGCAGCAGTAGCATTGTTAGGGCAAAAAGCTATAGCAACATCAGATTATCATACACTTCTCGATACAGCCACCACCATAGTTGCCAAAACTTTAAATGTAAAATTTAGCCAAATTCTAGAGTTGTTACCAGGAAATAATGCTCTGCTCCTTTGTGCTGGATTAGGTTGGAAAAAAGGGTTGGTTGGTAAAGCGACGGTTACTGCTGCTAAAGAAAAGTCTCAAGCTGGTTATACTCTTTTTGTTAATAAACCAGTTATAATTGAAGACTTTCGTGTGGAAACTAGCTTTTCTGGTTCTCCTCTACTACATAACCATCACATAGTTAGTGGTGCTACTCTCATCATACCTAACTTGAAAATTAAAGCATATAAAACAACTGTTCCTGAAGAAACTCATAAAGTCTGGGGTATTTTGGGGGTTCATAGTTGTGAGCATCGAGAATTTACCCAGGATGAAATATACTTTCTCGAAGCGGTCGCCAATATTATCGCAATTGCTATTGAGCGTCATGCTAATGAGGAACACTTAAAACTGATGAAGCGGGCTATTGATAGCAGTAACAATGGCATCGCGATCGCTGATGCTACTCAGCCAGATAATCCCATTATCTATGTTAATCCTAGTTTTGAACGCATCACAGGTTATCAAACTGAAGAACTAATTGGAAAAAGTTGTCTATTTTTGCAGGAAAAATTAACAAATCAACCAGCAATTTCTAAGTTAAGAAATGCAATTTTACATGGTCAAGAATGTCATGTTATTTTGCAAAATGTACGGAAAGATGGCACATATTTTTGGAATGAACTCTTTGTTGCACCAGTTTACAACTCTCAGCAGCATTTAACACATTTTATTGGTATTCAAACAGATGTTACAGAAAGATTCCGTTGGGAAGCAGAATTATTTATTAAGTCCCAAGCTTTAGAAAAATTTAGTTCTAGTCTGAAGCAACTACATAGAATTGCTACTTGTAATTATTCTAATATAGAGGAATTTTTTGCTGATTATCTCCAAGCTGGTTGTGAAATTTTCGGCACGGATACTGGTATTATTGGTGAAGTCAAGGAAGAATTCTATATTATTAGAGCTGTACAATCAAAACAAGATTATTTTGTACCGGGAATAAAATTTAATTTATGCGATATTTTATGTAACAAAGTAGTAAAAGAACAAAGAACAATCTGTATTTATGATTTAGACTCCTCGGAAGCAAAAGGTATGCCAATCAAATTCTATATTGGTACTCCAATATTTGTAAATCATCAAATATATGGTACTTTATGTTTCTTATGTCCTCAAGCAAGAACTACAGAATTTGAATACTATGAAAAAGAAATTATTGAATTAATAGCTCAAGGCATTAGTAGATTTATTACAGCTCATCAAATAGAGTTAGAACGCCAGCAAGCTGAAGCGTTACTGCGAGAAAGCGAAAAACGTTACCGTCGTTTAGTAGAATATTCGCCTGTAGCGATATCAGTAATTTGGATGGAAAAAATTGTCTATATTAATGCTGCAGGCGCTCAGTTACTTGGTGCAAAATCTCCAGCAGAAATTATCGGTCAATCAATATGGAAATTTATTCATCCAGATTACATAGAAGTAGAGAAACAGAGACTGCAAAAAGTTCAGCACCAAAGACAACAAACACATTTAGAAGAAGAAAAGTTGATTGCTCTGGATAGAACAATTATAGATGTTGAAATAACTGGAATACCCTATACTTATTATGACAAGGCGGCAGTACAAATAATTATTAGAGATATCACTCAACGCAAACAAGCACAGCAAAAACTGCTTCATGAAGCTCTTCATGATGCACTGACAGGTTTACCAAACCGTACCTTACTATTTGATAGATTAGAACAAGCACTGCGTCGGTCTAGACAACATTTAGATTATGAGTTTGTTGTTCTTTTTCTAGATTTGGATCGGTTTAAAGTAATTAACGATAGCTTGGGACATTATATAGGAGATCGACTATTAATAGCGATCGCCAAGATACTACAGAGTTGTATTAAAGCATCTGACACTCTGGCGAGATTAGGAGGAGATGAATTTACAATCTTATTAGAGTATCCGCCCGATATTAGCTATGCTGCTAGAGTAGCTCATCAAATTAATCAAAAACTTGCTAAACCTATTTATATTGAAGGACATGAAATTTTTACTACAGCTAGTATTGGCATTGTTCACAGTCGCGGAAATTTTGCTAATCATACTGATGAAAATCATCCCCCTATTTGTCCTATCTACAATAGTCCAGAAGATTTGCTACGAGATGCGGACATTGCTATGTATAGGGCTAAAGCTTCTGGTAAAGCAAGACATGAAGTATTTGATGCGATCATGCACGACCAAGCTATATCTTTGCTGGAGCTAGAAAATGACCTCCGACGAGCTGTAGAAATGATTAAACAAGATCCAGCTAATTCTCAATTTATCTTAAATTACCAGCCAATTATTTGTTTATCTACAGGTGAAATTACAGGTTTTGAAGCTTTGATACGTTGGGAACATCCAACTAAAGGCTTGATTTCTCCAGGACAGTTTATTCCTTTAGCAGAAGAAACTGGTTTAATTGTTCCTATAGGAATGTGGGTATTACGAGCTGCTTGTCATCAATTAAATATTTGGCAGAAGGAATTTAAGCATCAACATCAAGAAACATCTTTAACTGCTAAGTGTTTATCCCGGATTAAAAATGGTAATGGTAAATGTGATACTAATTGCCCTGCGTTTAATTCTGCTTGTGAATTTCCTAATTACAATTTGACTATGAGTGTTAATATTTCTAGTCACCAAATTTCACAACCAAATTTAGTAGAAGAAATTGAGGAAGTTTTGCAAGCAACAGACTGTAAACCTAATTGTTTGAAACTAGAAATTACTGAAACAGTGATTATGGAAAATGTGATTTTAGCAACCACAGTATTGAATCAATTGAAAGATAGAAATATTAAATTATCAATTGATGACTTTGGTACAGGTTATTCATCATTAAGTTATCTACACCAATTCCCAATTAATAGTCTAAAAATCGATCGCTCTTTTGTTAGTCTATTAGATTCGGATGTTACTGGTCAGTCGTTAAAAATTGTCAGTGCGATTATTGCATTAGCTCATAATTTAGGTTTAGAGATCGTTGCAGAAGGAATAGAAACTCAAGAGCAAATACAAAAACTCAAGCAACTTCAATGTGAAAAGGGACAAGGATATTTATTTTCAAAGCCAGTGGATAGTTACGAAGCAACTAAACTACTTCATAATTTTAACTATCATAAAATATTGCATTTGTAAGCATTAAGCGGTCAGCAGTCAGCTATCAGCTCTTATACCAATTTCATAAAATATTGCAAAGCGTGAGGACACAGGGAACAGGGAACACCGGAGCTGGGAACAGGGAACAGAGAAAGAAAAACATAAATATTAAAGAGGAAAAAAGGTGGAAATTTTAGAATTTATGGAATTTATAATTTTTTCTTTTAAGAAGAAATCACAAATTAAGATGTAACTGCCTTTTTTGAATTTGGTATTAGAAGTAATTATTGATTAGAAATAAACCTCTCCGGAAAAGAGGGAGTAGGCAGTAGGCAGTAGGCAGTAGGGGGAAATAATTGATGATTTATGCGTATGGGATTGATTTAGTTTTTGATTATCACCAGATGTCTAATACCATTTCTCAAAAGTCTTGCTACATCTCCTTGACAGTAGGGAGTAGGGAGTAGGGAGTAGGGAGTAGGGTGAAAAGAGATAAGATATCTTGGTTTAATGCCGAGAATACTTACAAACATGATTCAAACATTATTATTACTTAATAACTGAAGTCCCACGGGAAGTATAGCATTATTTTTGGGAATTGGTATAATAGGTGTGGAAATTAAAAAATAAATTATTATCCATAAATGGTCAATTATTTCTCCCTGTTCCTTCTTTTCTGGAGATGTCTATTACTCACATTGCTGATAGCTGAATGTTGACGATATTTTGCATAAGTCCTGATATTATTTGGTAATATTATTTCTGTTGAATTAAGTTAAGAATTTATATAATTAATAGTGGCAATAATCAGTACATTTCCCAATATTTTTGTCCAAGTTTTTCTGGTCGGAGCATGGTTAGGAATTATTTTAATTTTTGCTGAAGTACTTAACCGCTTTGCCAAAGTAGACCCAGAAATATCACGAAAAGTAGTTCATATTGGCACAGGTAATGTAATTCTATTAGCTTGGTGGTTACAAATTCCTGCCTGGATAGGTATTATGGCTGGAATTCTTTCAGCAGCGATCGCTTTAATTTCCTATCGACTGCCCATTCTTCCCAGTGTTAATAGTGTGGGGCGCAAAAGTTTAGGCACATTTTTCTATGCACTTAGCATTGGCATTCTTATCGGTTGCTTTTGGTTTCTCAAACAACCTCAATATGCTGCCCTGGGTATTTTAATTATGGCTTGGGGCGATGGTTTAGCTGCTGTTATTGGTCAAAATTTTGGCCAACATCCTTATCAAGTTTGGGGGATGAAGAAAAGTTGGGAGGGTTCCTTAACTATGTGTTTGGTTAGTTATGTTATTTGCAGTTTGATTCTTTTTGCAGTGCAAGGCAATATTTGGCAAACCTGGATAGTTGCTATTCTTGTGGCGTTAGGTGCTACTGCTTTGGAGACTCTATCAAAAGTTGGTATTGATAATTTAACTGTGCCACTGGGTAGTGCTGCTTTATGCTTTGCGTTAAATCAATTTTTATAGAGGTAGGGAAAAGGAAAATTTGGGTTTTATACCAGTTTAAAAAAAGAATGCTACAAAAAGGTAGATATCGATCGGATCTGCTTAAAAATAGCCGATCCAGTTTATTTGAGATAGTTATCTATATCTTTTTTCCCTTTTTTTCAAAATTTAACCCTTCTTCCTTCTTCCCTCTTCTTTCTTTCGTAGGGATGTTGCATGCAATATCCCTACCATTTGTAACAAACATTTATCACGCTTGGTGTTACATATTTTGCATTGGAATTCTTGTTTGAGAAAAAAAGGAAGTAGAAGTATAAAGATAGGTTACCTTTTCTGCAAAGATTCATTTTTTACTGAAAGATGGGTTTTCAAACTAATAAAATCAAGTCTTATTGAAAAACCATAATAAACTTTGTTTCTTTCTGATTAAACTGTGTGGACTTTGTATACAAAGTCTCTAAATTATGGTTAGTTAATTTTGATTTGATTTTATTAGTTATGACAGAACTTATTTTTTTCTACTACGCTTAACAATTTTACTGAACTTTTTGTAAGCTGTTGTGCATTTAAACCACTTAATTTGTTATTTGCCTAATTAAAAAGATAACCCTTATTACTTCTGACTTTTGACTTCTAACTTCTGACTTGCTAAGACATATTTAAAATACGTCTTAGCTTACTATTCTGCCCAATTAGGTCCGCGATAAGGATCTCCTTCAAAAGGATTTACACCAATCATTGGGTACATATCATCACTAGGACCAAAAATGCGACTAATTGCTTCTGAGATATAAACAACAGCCTCTTCAATAGATTGGAAAATATTCATAATTGTTACCCCTTTTTTGTCAATAAAACTTTTCTTTCCTCAACACTTTTATTCTAGCTACTTCTTTTCTGATTTGATGATAGTTGTAACATTTGTTTGGAGGTTGTATTATTTTGCAACTACTTCCAACAGGAATCGATATAAAGTGTGAATAATTTAGGTTTTATCTTTAGAAAAATTTACTTTAAACTTGTATTATTTTAGGTAAAAAAACTCACATGGTTATCTATATTATCTTTAAACTGTAGTATAACATATTGACTACAAAAGTATTAAATGCAAGGCTAATTATTATTAAAGTTACTATATTTATCGCTAATAAAATTTTGAGGTCAGCATTTCCTGTGGAATGCTGCGCAGACAGCTTTTAGCAGTCAGCATTGAGTGCAGATAATGAATAATATTAAAGTAAGCATTTCCTCCGGAATGCTGCGCAAACAGCCGTCAGCTATCAGCTATCAGCTATTGCTTTTAGTTAGTGATAAAAGCTTTATTAATTGAGAAGCGAAAAATCTTACTACAAAAGTCAGCTCTAAAGTCTATATTCATTTAAACCCTGTCCTAAAATACAGGGTCTTATTGCTGACAGCTGACGGCTAATAGCTGAATGCTTACATATTAAATCCGTTTAATTCGGTATAAAAAAATATTCCATCTTTACCCAAAGCGGAAAGAATTCTGAGTTCTCTTATCTTCTGAGTTCTGGATTGCAGAATTGCTGGATTCTGATTCACTATCTTATTACACCGATACTACCGGATTTGATCTAATACCATTTCCCAAAAATAATGCTATGCTTCATGACGACTTCAGTTATTAAATAATAATAATAGTTCAGTAATGTTTATAACGATTATCGGTATTAAACCAAGATATCTTATATTTTTTAACCCTACTGCCTACTGCCTACTGCCTACTCTCAAGGAGATATAGCAAGACTTTTAAGATTTGATATAATTCTTTCTCAGGTTGAAGGACCATACTTTTGCAGTAAGTTTGTAATTCTCTCTAAATTTTTTAATTATTTTTACCTAAAAATTGTGGTCTAAAGCCTCTTATTTTAAGGGTATAAAAAGTTGTCGATCTTCGGAGCTTCCCGTAGGATGGTATGATTCCTAAACTTGCTCCTTAACGAAGTCAGAAGTTAGAATTTATGTTTGGGGGATTTGAGCAAGGCCCCAAAAATATTGCGCCTTTTAAAGCGGGGTTTTAGACCCATATTATTTTGATGACTGATGGCTGAATTTACATTTTGAGATACAGTTTTTATCTAGCTAGAAATAACTTTAGAAGTGAAATAAGTAGAAGAGTTACTGATAGTTTTACGAACAATTATCAAAATCCACTGGACAGATATAGTAAAAATTACTATAATTAAAATTAAGAGCTTAGTTAAAAAGTTGTCCAATGACACAAGAAGATCAAGAACTTTCTCTCTCGCCAGAAGATTACAGTTTGTTAACAGACCTCTACCAATTAACAATGACAGCTTGTTATATTGGGGAGGAAATAGACCAACGGCAAGCTAATTTTGAGATATTTGTGCGAAGACTCCCGGTAGGTTTTGGCTATCTCATTGCCATGGGTTTAGCAGAAGCATTAGACTATTTAGAAAAATTTCGATTTAGCTCCGCACAAATTGAGGCTTTACAGTCAACTGGCATATTTGCCAATGTGCCTCATAAATTTTGGTCGGTTTTGGCAGAGGCTAAATTTACTGGAGATGTATGGGCAGTACCAGAAGGAACAGCCATATTTCCGAACCAACCCCTACTGCGGATAGAAGCTCCACTTTGGCAAGGACAGTTAGTGGAAACATATCTATTGAATACTCTCAACTACCAAACTTTAATTGCCACAAAAGCAGCTAGAATGCGCGATATTGCAGGCCATGAAGCAAAATTATTTGAATTTGGCACCAGACGTGCATTTAGTCCCCAAGCTAGTATTTGGGCAGCTCGTGCTGCTTTAGCAGGTGGGATGGATGCTACTTCTAATGTTCTGGCAGCTTTGAAACTAGGTCGCAAACCTGTAGGAACAATGGCTCATGCTTTGGTGATGGCAATATCTGCTGTTGAAGGTACGGAGGAGGATGCTTTTCATGCTTTTCAAAAATATTTTCCTGAAGCACCCCTATTGATTGATACTTACGATACATCGGCAGCTACTCGCTTATTGGCACAACGAGTTAAGCAGGATGAAATACAGGTAAGTGGGGTAAGGTTAGATTCAGGAAATTTAGTCCAATTATCCCAGGAGGTACGATCGCTACTACCAGAAGTGGCTATTTTTGCTAGTGGAGATATAGATGAGTGGGAAATAGCTAGACTTCAGCGGGAGAATGCTTGTATAGATGGGTATGGTATTGGTACTAAGTTGGTAACTGGTGCCCCTGTCAATGGAGTTTATAAATTAGTAGAAATAGACGGCATTCCTGTGATGAAAAATGCTACGGGAAAGGTGAGTTATCCTGGTCGAAAACAAATATATAGATATCTGGAAAATGGTCAGTTAAAACAGGATTATTTGGGATTAATGGACGAAGATGTATCGAATCAAACAGAACATCAGACTGATTCTTTCATAAAATTAATGTCACAAGTAGTTAAAGATGGGAAAATAGTGCAAAAATCGGAAAATCTAGAAGCGATCGCTAAACGTACTGCTGCTTCTGTTGCTAGTTTGCCTCCAGAAATTCGTAGCCTAGAAAATCCTAATTTGCCACCAATGAAAATTTCTGATAACTTACAAGAACTTACACAAAAAACTCGGCTAGATATCTCCAAAAATTAAAAATAAAATCAATTCTTATCCATAAATTATCAATTATTTTTCCCTGTTCCCTATTCCCTATTCCCTATTCCCTCTTTTAAGATTAAATTATGAATAATTCCCAAGTACTATCAGGTTTAATGGGCGTGTGTATTGGAGATGCTTTAGGCGTACCTGTAGAATTTTCCAGTCGCAACGAAAGAACAATTAAACCTGTCACAGAAATGATTGGTTATGGCGCACATAATCAACCACCAGGCACCTGGTCAGACGATAGTTCAATGACATTATGTTTAGCTGAATGCCTGTGTGAAGGATTTGATTTAGAAGCGATCGCTCACTCTTTTTATCGGTGGCGTTATGAAGATTATTGGACTCCTCATGGTAAAGTTTTTGATATTGGAGGTACTACTGCTGGAGCTATTTCTCGGATTAAAAAAGGTGTCTCAGCAATAGAAGCTGGAGGTAAAGAAGATAGAAATAATGGCAATGGTTCGCTAATGAGAATTTTACCCCTAGCTTATAACTATAAAAACCTTGAATTTCCAGATTTAATTCAGCAAGTTCATGATTGTTCTTGTGTAACTCATGGTCATTTAAGGTCACAAATGGCTTGTGGTATTTATATTAGTATAGCTATTTGTTTATTAGAAGGTTTAGAAGTAAAGAAAGCATATTTACAAGGAATTGAAAATATTCAACAAATATATTCACAAGAAAAGTATGCAGAAGAGATATCTCGTTTCCGAAAAGTACTGGATGGAGAAATTGAAACTCTACCTGTAACCAGAATTCATGCAGGTGGTTATGTATTAGATACATTAGAAGCTTCTTTATGGTGTTTATTAACTACAAATTCTTTTGCCGAAGCTGTTCTAAAAGCAGTAAATTTAGGGGAAGATACAGATACAACTGGAGCAGTAACAGGAGGTTTGGCTGGAATTTATTATGGTATAGAAAATATGCCAAAAGAGTGGATAGAAGTTATTGCTAGAAAAGATGATATAGTCAAATTAGCTACTCGTTTAGAAACTGCTATTTTATTAATGGATAATGGATAATGGATAATTACTTCTCTCTAAAAGGAAATAGTAAGACAATTAATAAAGCTTTTATCCTAAAAAAAAGCAATAACTTATG